>RPPU01000016.1 GCA_003819975.1 Desulfobacteraceae bacterium | reverse complement strand
TTACGAAGCCCGGAAATTCGGCATCCATTCCGCCATGCCCATTTTTCAAGCCAAACAGAGATGTCCTCGGGGTATTTTTTTGCCGGTGCGGATGAGTCTCTACCAGTCCGTATCCGATCGGATCATGACCATCCTTAAGGATTTTTCGCCGATCTTGGAGCCTGTTTCCATTGATGAAGCCTATCTGGATCTTAGCGGCCTTGAAAAATTAATGGGATCGCCTCCAGAAGTAGCCCATAAGATCAAATCCCGGATCAAACAAGAAGCAGGATTGACCTGTTCCATCGGCATTGCGCCCAATAAATTTTTGGCAAAAATCGCTTCCGAATTGCGCAAACCGGATGGTTTGACCATTCTGACCGCCGAAGAGATTCCGGCATTCATCCAAACATTATCGATTAAAAAAGTTCCCGGCGTGGGCCCCAAGACCCTGGAAACGCTTGAGAAACTCGGCATTCGTTGCCTGGGAGATGTTTCACGGGTTTCTTTATTGCGCTTGGAAAAACATTTAGGTAAATTCAGCCGGCGCTTGCGGGAACTTGCCCAAGGGATCGACGACTCCAAAGTTATTCCATACAGCGCTCCTAAATCGATCAGCACGGAAGAGACCTTGATAAAAGACTCTGCCGACAAGGAGTTATTGAAAATCCAGCTTCTGGCCCAGTCCGAAACGGTTGCGAAACGGTTGCGTCAAAACAAATTTAAAGGCAAGACCATTGTTCTTAAATTAAAGCAAAGCGATTTTAAACTCTTGACCCGCAGTGTCACGCTGGAACAGGCCACGGATTCGGCTCAAATCATTTTTAAACAAGGGCTGCAAATGCTCGAAAAGTCCATTCGGCAAGGTCCATTCCGGCTGATCGGGATAGGGCTGGCCAACCTGTATCCGGTCGACCTGGTCCCGCAACAAATCGAATTATTTGCGGATCCAAAATCTCCGGAAAAGACCTGGGATCCGGTCGAAAAAGCCATGGATCTGATTCAAGATCGATTCGGCGGAGAGGCCATCAGCCGAGGTTGTTTCATTAAAAAAAAGGCCCGTTCATCATTGGATTGAATGAACGGGCCTTTTGAACTGAGGGTTAAAACCAAGTTACCTAAGGGGGTTACGTTGATAATGAACCTTCCGACGAACATATATTAAATTTTGGTTTCCCAAGATGCCGTTGATATCCTCGAAGCCCATCTATGTTTTTCAATTCCAGAGATGCTCGAAGAAAGATGCACGAACATTCGAGAAACCTATTAAACCACACCGCTAACTTCCCGTTCTAATGTATAACCCTTGGAGGCCCATCGCCGTCACACGGTTTTAATTCTTAGTGTTGAAGTTGGGCGTGGATTTAATGTCCGTTCAAAGAACTTGGTGATGCTTACATGTCTTATATCGGCATTGGACAAAAAAACTTTAAATCTTTTCTATAATATAGGTCGGAATTTTTTTTTGTAAAGCGGTTGGTTAACTATTTGAATTTACGGTTATATGAGGATAAGCGTCGGTTTCAGGCTAAAAATATCGTAATAATCCAGGTTGTCGTGCTGACGGTTGGTTGTTTGACACGTTTCTACCTGTCAGAAATCATATCACAGTACGGGATCTCTAACAATACATTTTTTAAGAAGTTTACTGTTCAGATTTGATCGATTTTTAAGGGTCTTGCAGCCGATAAACTGAATTTTTAGAGATCCCAGTTGAAAAAAATCATTCGGGATTAACGCCCAATTTTTGCAGCTCTTCTTTGACCTTTTGAATATTACCGTTCAGTTTGCCGATTAATTTCGATTGGGGGAATTTTTCAATCAATACTTTTAATTTCCGATAAGAAGCCAGAAGGTATTCTTTTTTCTTCGCGGCATCTCCGGTTTTGACGGCGGCCGAGAAAAGAGTAGCCGCTTTATTGCGTTCATCGTTAATCAGATTTTGAATCGCCGATTCTCTTAGTTCCTTTACTTCCGGTGAAACGTTCGGATCGTTCAATAAACCCGACAAGAGATCAATGGCTTCGGTATTCTTTTGCTCTTTAATCAATTTGCGGGCTGCGGCGAGTGTTTCGTTGTTCTGGGCGGTTTTGACGTTCTCTTCCTGTTGGTATTTTTCTTCGGCAATGGTCACGCTTTTTAAGGCTTGCTCGATGGTTTCGGTTTCAGCGCCTTGGGATTGACGCCATTGATTCGTTAAAAGGAGCTTGGCCTTGCCATATTGATTGTTTTTGACCAGTTCTTCGATTTGTCTCAATAAACGGGTCAGGGGAGTGTCTTTGGCGGCCGGATCCACCAGAGGGGGCGCGCTATTTTCGGTTTTGACGATTTTCGCCGGTGATTCGCCGGTCATGAGTTGTTTGGCCCTTTTTACCAGGGATTGTTTTTGATCCATCTCATCGAGTGTTTTCTCATAGATCTGTTGCGCCGTTTCTTTATTGCCTTGGGCCAGTTGCCACTCCAAGGTTTTCACGCGTAAATTCAATAAATCCGGTTTGCTCTCCAGTTCCCGGGTTATTTTTTGGCCGATCTTGGTTGCTTCTTTGAGCATACCTTTTTCCGCCAGGGAAATCGCGAAGGTGAGCCCGATATCCGGCGTCAAGGCGTCCGATCCGAAGGTCGCTTCCAAATCCAGGCATTGGTTGATGACCCCGGCATGGTCCCCGGCCAGATAACTCTCCTGAATTTTTTTCTTTTTCAGAATCAGGACGGAGAGGGCTTCCAGGTAATATTTTTCATCGGGTTGTTTTCTTTGAAAATAGCGGTCTTCCAGTTGGGAGAGATGATTGAACAGCATAACGATCATTTGCCGCGTGACGTCAATTTTGTTTGCGGAGTCTTTGTTCAGAATTTTCATGGTTTTGTAGGTGTTTTGCAGATTGAGGGCAATGGTGCGCTCATCTTCATTCAATTTGCTGTTCTCCAGAATCCGACCCAAATTTTCGATTTTCTTATCCAGCACATCGGCAGGCAAGAGAGGCGCCGCTGGAGTAGGAGCGGGCGCCATGGGTGTTTCCGATTTTGGAGGCGTCGATGGAGTGGCGCAACCGGCTAGAAAAATCGCCAAACATAAGACGATGAATCGGATCCGACTAATTTTCATTTTTTACTCCTTCAAAAGGCTCGAAAGATCGTTTTTTGACGATCTGATCGTTGTTTGCTTCCACATCCGAAAATACCTGACGAATGAAGGCGGTTGTTCCCGATGCTTCCGGCGGAACCGGCAACCCCGTGATGTTCGAAACCGGAATGGTCTGCAATCCCTGCTTTTTCCATAAGGCGAATAAATCGGGCCCGAAGGCCAGATCGGCCGCTTGCAGCGGCTGCTTGTAATTGGTGTAATTCAAAATGGCATTGACCGTATCGATCCAAAGGGGTAGGGCGCCGGCAGCGCCGTAAATCTCCATATGTTCCGATTGCATGGGCCGGTTGTCGTCATAACCGACATAACTCGCGATCACATAGCCGTCTTTGAGGTTGAAAGACTCTTCCTCATCCCTGATTCCGGGTATAAAACCGACAAAACTGGAGTTGACGGATTTGTTCGCGGTTCCGGTCTTGCCGAAAAGGGGTAGGCCGAAATCGAATTTCATGTCTTCGATATTCATGGAAATTTTGATGTCCTCCTGCGCGGCCTGACCGGTGCCGGCTTCCATCACCATGCGCAGGATTTCGGCAATCAGCAGAGTCATTTTCTCGGACAACACTTTTTGGGGTTGCGGTTTATACTCCCAAAGCAAGGAACCCTCCCGGTCCGTGATCCGGGTGATCACCGGCACCATGGCGACATTGGGAATCTTTTCCATGGGAAAAACAGCGCCGGTCATCATGGTTTGGTAGGCCAAAGCCGCTTCGGTGATGCTGATGGCATTGGCGCCTAAAGGGAAGGAAAGCACGGGATCCAACTTGGAAGAAATCCCGATGTTTTGCGCAAACCGGGTGACATAGAGCAGATGGGTCAAGACCCGGAAATCTTTCACTTGGTACAATATTTCCGGTTCATAACGTTTAAAGGGCTGTAATTTTTTATGGGTTTCTTTCATGCCCTCTTGAACCAGATCAATGACTTCAGAGGGCAAAATTCCGTTGATCAGGGCCTTGGGCAGTTCTTCTTCATTTACCAGACACCATTCGGCGGTTAGGGGCTGAAACCGTTTGGGATCCAGCGGATCCCGTGAAACGATAAAAACCAGTTTGCTTGCGCCCGATTCGGTTTGGGTCAGATAAAAGGAATGGATTTCTTTGGAAATAGAATCGAGTAATTCAGGGTTTTGCGATGCACGGTATTGGTCCATCGCTTCTTTAAGCGCGGCGGATCTTTTCTTCATTTCCAAATTGAGGGCCAGGAGATCCTTGAAACTCAATTGAGGCGCCGTGAAACGGTGGGCCTCTTTATTTTCCTGAATCGTTGGATTAAAAGAATAGTAAAGATGGCGCAGGGTCAAGGTGTAATCTTCATAACCGTTGAAGATCAGGTCGGTTTCGATTTCTTTTTTGGTCTCATCGAAAACCGCTTCGGTCACGGCGGCGTCATCCACCACAATGCCGTGCTTGTCGCGAATCCGCTCGACATATTTCAAATAGGATTCATCTTTTATCTGACTGAGACCCACCCGATCCGCCATTTCCGCGAATTCGTTTTTATTCAGATGATCGCTTAAATGATAAAGCAGCCAAACCGAGGCGATGTTTTCCGATTTCGCGCCGGCCCAAATCATGGAAACGGTTTCTGTTTTGGGTTCATGGGCCGGATTAGGCACATAATGAGATTTCTCAAATGGAAAAACGCTTTTTTTGTTGATCAAAGGATCAAGAGTATTCCATTTCAATTGCAACGCCGCCGCATAAACAATCGGTTTAAAAATGGAGCCTAGCTGACGTTTGGCATCCACGGCCCGGTTGAAAAACCGATCGAAAAAACCGCCGATCATGGCTTTGATCATTCCGTTTTGCAGGACCACAATGCCGCCGTTCAGTTCCGGGGTTTTGGAAAGGGTTAAAGTAATCGCCCCCGGATCGGTTTTTTGTTCCTGAGGCTGGATCAAAACCATATCGCCGATTTGAAAATTTTTCAGAAAATCGGGTATATGCTTTTTATCCAGGCCGGCCCAGTTGCCGAGTTTGGATTTCAGCCAGGCTTCCGCCATTGGCTGCAATCCTTCATAAGGAATCGTTCCCCAGCCGTTGTCCCAGGTCACTTGCAGGGAGGGATTCCGGATTTCGGCGTTTATTTGCGTGATTTTAGCGATAAGGGGAAAATCGGCTTCCGCATTTGCCAGTAGGTTTTCATGGATATCCGTGTACGCAACTTGCAGGGCCTCGCGTTTGTAACCGGATAATTTGGTATCGATCAAAGGCAGGCGGGTCCGTAAACTTTTCAGGGCGCCTTCCTGAATCTGTTTGTTGACGGAAGTATATATTTTGATCCCGGAAGTGGCGATGTTGTTGATCCCTTGTTCCTGCAGGATGGTTTTGAAATAATCCGACTCCAATTGCTCCCGGATATAATCAAGCATCACGTTCAACCCGAAAGTGACTTTCCCTTCCTGAAAAGGGACTTCTTTTTCTTTGGCAGCGGCATATTGTTCCGCGTTGATATAGTTTTGCCGCAACATATTGAGCAGAACATAGTCTTTGCGCAGTTTGGCCAGTTTTCCGGCTTCTTTTTTTTCTTCCGCGGTTTTTTTGATGAAAGGGTTGTATTTGTACGGACCTTTAACCGAACCGGCGATAAAGGCCGCTTCAACCAGATCCAGTTTTTCGGCGTCTTTATTGAAAAAATATTGGGAAGCGACTTGGAGGCCGCTGCCGAAACCGGTTACAAAAAACTGGTTGGTGTACATTTCCAGAATTTCTTGTTTGGAATAATTTTTTTCGAGCAGAAGAGCCTGCACCAACTCTTTCATTTTCGCCCGATAGGATCTTTTTTCCCGTTTGAATATATTTTTTGCGGTTTGCTGGGTCAAAGTGCTGCCGCCCTGAGCGACCCTGCCGCTGCGCACATTCGCCAGCAGGGCCCGAAAAAACGATTTAAAACTGAACCCATGATGATGAAAAAAATCTTTATCTTCAGCCGCTACCAGGGCTTGGATGAAATAAGGCGGAATATTTTCATATTTGATGTATTTACGATGGGTCTTTTCAAAAAACACACCGGCAATCGATTGCTGATCATCGTAATAAACCGGGCTTTCCGAAAAAATAACGCTGTCAATGGCTCCGCGTTCGATGTGGCCCATGGTCTCTTGATAGACCTTTAGATAATACAAACCGAAGATACCGGCGACGATGATAAGAAAAACAATCAATGCGCCCCCGACGATCAAAAATCGTTTTAAGATTTTTTTAATCGGCCAAACGGAAAACAGCCGCTTCATTTTACTCAAATCCACCCGATTCTCCTTGAACAATTAGCAGGATTGAATTTCAATTTGAAAATAAAAACCTAAAATAGGAGTAAGTTTCCATAATTGCAAGTGTTTTTCAAATTGCCTGTTTTTTTTAATATAATCCATTAATGATATGCTTTGACAGACCAAAAAAATTCCATTACATTTTACCGGCTTTGCAATCTGTTGCTTCACCAAGGAAAATGGGTTTTAAATACGCCTATCTTTACAAAACGTTTTTAGGATCAAGCTCCTTTCTTTAAGACAATTGGTTTTTAGATTGGTTCCCTGAATAAGAGCCCGGGATATTCAATGCGATCGGCAACAGCCATCTTTCAATTTATCATATTTTTATCAATATTTTTAATAAGTTACGCGACACTTCATTTCTATTTTTACGTCAAATGTGTCAAAACCTTGCGTTTTTTTGAGATCCATCGCCTAGGGTTCATCATTGTTCTCGCCTTTCTATTATTTTCGCCTGTTTTCTTAAATATCATTCACAATTACCGAACCGGTTTTTGGGGGTATTCTTTTTCTTATTTTGGCTATCTTTGGATGGCCTTTGTCTTTCTTTTTTTCTCAATCCACATCAGTATTGATTTTTTAACCCGTTTGGTCGCGTTCCTGAACACGCGAATCCCTCTGTCGATTTCTTCAATAAGCTGGTTTGCCGGACGCCAACCCGTTTTTTTTTCATCCCTATTTTTGGTTTTGACCATTCTGGTTTATGGCCATTTTGAGGTCCGAAACATCCGGATTGAAAGAATAAGTCTGGTCACGGTTCTTATGCCGCCGGAGTTGGATAAATTCAGGATCGTTCAGATCTCCGATCTGCACTTCAGCATCATTAACAAAAAGGAATTAGCTGAAAAAATCGCCCGGCAAATAAATCAACTGGAACCCGACTTGGTGGTCTGCACTGGTGATATAATCGATAGAGGTCTGCAGGATGAAGCAGCCGTGATCGCCCGCCTGAATACCATTAAAGCCCCTTACGGTAAATATGCCGTTACCGGCAATCATGAATTCTATACCGGCATTGCAAAAGCAACCGCTTTCATAACCCAAGCCGGTTTTAAAATGATCCGGAATCAGGCCTATCCCATTGCCGATTGGATCCATTTGGCCGGCGTCGATGATCCGGCCGGCCGGAATTTCCAATCGGCTTCAAATCCGCAAGAAGCTGAAATTTTGAAAAATATTCCGTCCGGAAAAATGATCATCCTCTTGAAACATCAGCCCATGGTGAATGCGGGCAGCCGCGACCTGTTTTTCCTCCAGCTTTCCGGACATATTCATAAAGGCCAAATTTTTCCTTTCAGTCTGATAACGGCTCTGCTATATCGTTACCACAGCGGGTATTTTGAATTATCTTCAAAAACCTATCTTTATGTCAGCAGAGGCACCGGCTCTTGGGGACGGCCGATTCGTTTTCTGTCCCCTCCGGAAATAACGGTTATTGACATCATAAACAAACAACCGTGATCCAGTCCGGTTTAAAATCGGAATGCCGCCTATGGGTTTTTTTTTAAGAAAAAGATCGGGACAAACCGCCCAACGGGCATCGGCAAGATTCCGGATTCCTTTTTGCGTTTTCGGCATTTTGGTTTTCGGTGCGCTCATTCTGCGGGCGGAAAACCTTAATCCGCCCGAAGCCGGCGAGAATTTCGAAATCAGGTATCTGAAAGCCGGCGATCGTGAAAAAATAAATATCCTGGAAAAATTAGCCGCTTACTGGATGGTTCCAGCGCCGCGCAAAAGCATCGAATATCTCAAAGAAGCCTTGCCGCTGTCCCGCCAATTGAACGATAAAGAAGTTGAAGCAAACCTGCTGTATCGTATCGGAGATTTGTATGACGGCCTGCGCAACGACTCGCAAGCCTTGGAATATTATCAGCAGGCTTTAAAAACATTTTCCTTGATGCATGGCGAAAATAAAAAACAAGAAAAGAAGTCGAAAACGTTCAATTTTATTATTGTCGGGGTTTTCTTTTTGGCTTTGGCGGCCCTCCTTTTCAGATATTATTATCAACATCGCGTTTTTAAAAATGAATTAAAAAGAAGTGCGGAAAGGCAGAAAAACCTTGAATTCGAGTCTCAGCTGAAAACCTTTCAGTCCAAGGTCAATCCGCATTTTTTGTACAATGCCCTTGATTCGCTCGGCGGTTTATCCGCCGATAAAAACGGCTCGGCTTTGCGCGATGTGATTACGCGATTGGCCGATTTGTACCGCGGCGTTTTTGCGGCCACGGAAATTCAAACCCACCCGCTTGCCGATGAGTTGGCGATGATCCGGGATTATCTGGAAATTGAAAAGATGATTTTGTATAACCGCTTGGACTACCATATTCAGGTATCTGAAAAACTTCTGGATTTTAAAATCATGCCGTTGTTGATTTTGCCGTTGATTGAAAATGCCGTGATTCACGGCATCAAAAAGAAAAGGGAAGGCGGTTGTATCCGGATCGATATTGCCCAAGAGGACCATTCCATCAACATTCGGATAATGGATAACGGCCTCGGTTTTAATCCGGCCGATATTCGGAGCGGATTCGGGTTGTACAGCGTTCAGGAAAGGCTCAAACTTTTTTATGAACGTAAAGCCCGTTTCTGCATCGATTCTTCACGAGGCAGCGGAACGACGATCCGCCTGGAGGTGCCCGATGCTTGAACGCCCAAAAGCGAAATGGAAAACCGTCATTGTTGAAGACAACCTGGCTTCGTTTCATGCGCTCAAGGAGATGCTTGCCGATTTTCCGGATTTGGAATTTCGGGGTGCGGCTCATGACGGCAAGGAAGCGGTTCGATTCATTCAAACCGAAAAACCGGATCTCCTTTTTTTGGATATTGAATTACCGGAATTGAACGGGTTTGAGGTCCTGAAATCCATTCAACATCCGCCGCTGGTTATTTTTGTTTCGGCTTACGGTCATTATGCTTTAAAAGCTTTTGAAGCAAACGGGATCGATTATATTCTGAAACCGGTCACAAAAGAGCGTTTGGAAGCGGCGATTGCAAAAGCCACGAGCCGCACGCCCTATGCCGAGCAAGCATTGGAGAAATTGATCCGGGATATTCTTCAGGAACAGAGAAAACACGACCCGCAGCGCTTTGCGGTAAAGGAACGGGAGCAAATTCTGATCATACCCCAGGAAGAAGTCTGTTTTTTTAAAGCGGAAGATAAATATGTCTTTCTGCATACCCATGATAAACAGTACTTTTACAATGCCACCCTCAAGGATTTGGAAGCGACCCTGGACCCGGCGGATTTTATTCGAATCAACAAGAGTTATATCGTGGCCCTTAATAAAATAGAAAAAATCAAAAAAACCCTGGATCAGGGCCATAAAATCATCGTAAACGATCTTCAAAAAACATCCGTCAAGGTCAGTAAAAATTACATGGATCAATTAAAAAAACAACTCAACCTGCGATAATCGTTGCGCTATCCCTCTCACGGATTTTTTAATCAAAAATTTTCCTCCTGATATTAGACGGTTTACTCCCGGATTCTTTTGCTTGATCGGCTTTTCGAGCTATCTGGTCTGAATCCTATTGGAAAGCTCTATTGTCCCCAGGATAATACTCCGCATAGGTTTATACATTTTTAGCGACAAAGGCCGTTCGATCATTTTATTAATCATTCATTATGGTTAAGGAGGGTGTATGAAAAAGATTCTTTTGGTTATGCTGGTGTTATTTTTATCCGTTTTTTCATTTTCAGCCGTCATGGCCGCTCAAAAGGGCGAATTCAGGATCGGCAACGGCGCCGAACCTGAATCAATCGACCCCAGCCTTCAACAGGGTGTTTTGGAGCATCGCATCCATATTGCGCTTTTTGAAAATCTGACAACCGTTGATCCCAAAGATGCGTCACCGCAACCGGCGCTTGCAAAAAGCTGGGACATCAGCAAAGACGGCAAAACCTATACCTTCCACCTCAGAAAAACCACCTGGAGTGACGGCGTGCCGATTACCGCCCAGACCGTCGTGAAATCCTGGTTAAGAACCCTGGATCCCAAAACAGCCGCTCCCTATGCCTGGTTCCCGGCCATGTTCATTGCCGGCGCCGAAGCATTTAATGCCGGCAAAAATACCGATCCGAATTCCGTGAAAATCAAAGCTATTGACGATTTAACCCTCCAGATGGAAATGGTCGGGCCGTTGCCTTATGTCTTGGGTGCGCTGGAACACCCGGCCTTTTCATTGATACCCATGCACGCGGTTGAGAAGTACGGCAAGGATTGGACCCTGCCCGGTAATATGGTCAGCAATGGGCCCTTTATGCTGGAATCATGGAGACCCCAGGATAAATTGACCCTTGTGCCGAACCCGAAATATTGGGACAAAGACAAGGTTAAATTAGCCAGAATCATTTATTATCCGATCGATGACAACAACACGGCCCACAAGATGTTCCTGAACAACGAGTTGGATTGGACCGATATTATTCCCAGGGACCAGATCGAAGCGGCTCTTGAGAGGGATGATTCTTATAATTCACCCTATCTGGGCACTTACTATTATGTGTTTCAGAATGAAAAGAAACCGTTTAACGATCCCAGAGTCCGCAAGGCGCTTACCATGGCCGTCAATCGCAAGGATTTGACCAAAAAAGTCACCAAAGCGGGTGAAATTCCGACCTATGTGATTGTCCCGCCCATGGCCGGATACAAGAATATTTTGGGCAACAAAGAAGATCTCGAACGCGCCAAAAAGTTGTTGGCTGAAGCCGGGTTTCCGGGCGGCAAAGGTTTTCCCAAATTTGAAATAATCTACAACACCAGCGAATCTCATAAAAAAATAGGCGAATATATCCAACAACAATGGAAAGAAAATCTGGGCATCGAATGCACTCTGGCCAATCAGGAATGGAAAACCTATTTGTCTAATTTGAACGCGGGTAATTTTGAAGTAATCCGCAGAGGCTGGATCGGCGATTATCAGGATCCCAATACGTTCCTGGACCAGTTCATCACCGGCGGCGGGATGAACGGCGGAAAATACAGCAATCCGGAATACGATAAACTGATTAAACAGGCCGCCTCCGGCATGGATAAAAACGGAAAATTATTGAAGCCGGCCGACCGCATGGCCCTTCTGGCCAAAGCCGAAGATATCTTTATCACTCAAGACCAGGGTATTATGCCGATTTACCATTACACCAACCTAGGTATGATCAACAAGAAAGTGGTCGGCTGGTACACCAATATCGTTAATTTACATCCGCTCAAGGAAGTTTACATCAAGTAGACTGAAGCCATATCCGCGGCACAAAAAGAGAGCCGGTCATATCTTTGACCGGCTCTTTCTTTAGACGTTTGCTTGGTGCATAAATGGCGCCATAGTTGAAATCGTTCTTTGATTAAAAGCTTGAATGGTTGTTGTTTCTTTAAAAGATATATGCCATCTTTACGAGAATAGCTGTTCAAGCTTTTCCTGAAAAAATGATTCACGCAGAAGGTCGCGCTACCCAGCGTTTAACCAGTTTGGATTTCTCATTGGCTTTAGCCAGGATCTCCTCCTCATTCAACGTCAATAATCTTCGGTTTTCCATGACCAAAACGCCATTAATGACCGTATGCGTCACGTCACTACCGCGAGCAGCGTAGACCAAATGGGAATAGGGGCTGTAAAGAGGGGTCAAATGCGGTTGCCGGGTATGGACCAGAATCAGGTCGGCTTTTTTTCCTTTTTCAATGGAGCCCGTGATGGAACCAAGGCCTAGAGCTTTTGCGCCTTCAGCGGTCGCCATTCTTAAAACCGTCAATGCATCCATAACCGTCGGGTCCAGGGAATGAACTTTATGCAGTTTGGCGGTCATATCCATTTCAGAGAAGAGATCGAGATTATTATTGGAAGCACAACCGTCCGTGCCCAAGCCGACGGTTATGTTGCATTGCAACATCTTCATTATGGGTGCGACGCCGGCAGCCAGTTTCATATTGCTTTCGGGATTATGAATGACTTTGACTTTGTTGTTTGCCAGGGATTCGATCTCGGCTTCGTTTACATGCACGCAGTGATCGGCAATGAGATGATGTTTCAGGAGACCTAAGGACTCGAGATGTGCGACCGGTCTTTTACCATAGCGCTGCAGGGTCTGTTCGATCTCGTTTAGCGTCTCGGATAGGTGAATAACCAAAGGAGTCTGATATTTCAAAGCCATTTCATTGGCTTTTTGCAGCAGGGCAGGACTGCAGGTATAAGGCGCATGCGGCTCTACGGCGATTGTAATCAGGGGATCCTGACGCCATTTCAGAATAAGATCTTCCGTGTACTTAAAGCCGTTTTCAATGCTGCCGTAATTGGGCGAATTAAAATCGTATAAAACTTCTCCGATCAAGGCCCGCATTCCCGACTTCTTGGCTGCTTTAGCGACTTCATCCGCAAATAAATACATATCGCAGAAACAAGTCGTTCCGGACCGGATCATTTCCGCACAAGCCAGCAGAGCGCCCGCGGAAACAAAATCGGCGTCCATATGGCTTTCAACCGGAAAAATGTAGTTTTGCAGCCATTCCATCAAAGGCAGATCATCCGCCAACCCGCGAAAGAGAGTCATGGGTGCGTGGGTGTGGCCGTTTATAAGACCGGGCAATAAAATAGTGTCGGCAACATCCAGGGTTTGATCGGCTTGAAAAGGCTCTTTGGGCAGATCCGTTCCAACCTCCGTAATCAAATCGTTCTTAATACCCACAAAACCTTTTTCAATAAGCTTGTTTTCCGAGTCCATGGTCAGAATCATTACATTCTTGATCAAAAGATTAAAATGTTTCATATTCGCGTCCCCTTTTGACTTTAAAATAACATCTACTTGTTTGATGTAATCTATCTGCCATAAGCACTTCAGCTCTCAGGCACATGGTCTATGATAAGTTTTCGCTTTTTCTGTTTCCTTTATTTTGAAACCTGAACATATTTACCATAAATCATGTTCCAATGTCATTATTATATGGCATTGAAATTGCAAATAGTTATTATCGAAATTAAGCATTTTCATGACTTACCTTCTTTAAAATGAAAGCATTGTTTTAATATTATTAAGTAATATATTAAAATAAAACATCATTTTTAAAATAATCCATACTTGATTTTCACTAAGGCTAAAAGTTACGATCAATGTCTTTTTGAGATGAAAGCCGTTTTTCCGATTAAGTTTCCTTGACAAGCGGTCGAACATAACTATATAAACGATACTTTTTAGATTCCGGGAGGTTGAGTGTGGTTTTTTTACCACCCTTTAAAGATTATCTTTATATGCTAATGCGCCGCATTGTGCTGATTTTATTTATTCCTATCTTTATCAGCCTGCTATTGCCCATCATTAGTCGTTATCAAAATGATTCCGAATTCTCCTCAGGGTCAAATCGCTTACCGATTATTAAGAATATCGCCAGTCAAAATCAAAAATTTGCCATTCCCAAGCCTAAAAAAACACAAGGACTTTATCATCCTATTATTCTGGCAGCATCCGATAAACACCAGGTCGATGCTGCTCTAATTAAAGCTATTATTATGGCGGAATCGAACTTTAATCCTTTTGCCATTTCTAAAAAAGGGGCCACGGGCTTGATGCAACTTATGCCGGAGACCGCGGGTGATCTTGGGGTTGAAGACTTGTTTGATCCGACCCATAACATTAATGGCGGGGTCAAGTATCTTAAAATACTGCTCAATCAATTTAATGGAGATATGCAACTCGCCGTTGCCGCATATAATGCCGGCCGTAAAACGGTCCTGAATTATGGCGGTATCCCGCCTTTTAAAGCCACGCAATCCTATGTGAACAAAGTTTATGAGTATTATCAGTATTATAAAGGGGAAAATAAAGAGAATAAAATTCTATGAAAATGTTTTATTGACCCTGAAATCAATAACAAATTGTCGATGTTTCTGAGTCAAGAGCCTAACCCACCTAATCAAGCCAAACCTAAATGCAAATTAGCATTAAACAACCCTCCGGATTTGGTCGCTTATTCAAAATTTGGCCTTGTAATATTTTAACACATTGATATTATATCGAATTTAAAACCTCTGAAAGGTAAACCACGGTTTACGATGAAAATGGATCTCCACATTCACTCAAATTATTCCGATGGATTAATGAGTCTTGCGGAAATATTTCAAAAAGCCCATCAAAGAAAACTTCAATTTTTATCCATAACCGACCATGATTCTTTGGATGCTCAGGAGGAAGCGAAAAACCTGGCTGAAAAGTACAATATCGCCTATATCTCCGGAATTGAATTAAACGTCACCTTTTCAGATCCGGCCTACCAAGACGGTAAAGCGGTTTCACTGGATTTTCTTGGATATCAATATGATATTCATTTTCAACCCTTGAGACAGAAACTAATTGCTTTGCGGGCTTTCCGCGAAAAAAGAGCTGAAAAAATCCTTGAGAATATCAATCAGGAGCTGTCCAAAGAGAACCGGAAATTGCTCACCACCGGAGATCTCGAAAACATTCAAAAAACAGTTGATGGCGCTTTTGGTCGTCCTCATATCGCCAATTACCTGGTTGAAATAGGATTGGTGACCAACCGACAAGATGCCTTTAATAAATATCTGATCAAGTGCAATGTTCCAAAGATGCCGCTTTCTTTGCGCGAAGCATCGGAATTGATCAGGGGCGCGGGCGGAAAATTGGTTTTTGCCCATCCCAATAATCCCCGCGGAACTTCCCTGGCGGTTTTAACGACCCTATTGCCTGAGCAGCAAAAAATCATCCGGGAGTCCATGCTGCCCTATATTGACGGCATCGAATGCTGGCATTCGGGTCATGACAAGGCCAGTACCGATTCCTATCGGGCTTTTGCCAAACAGACGGGACTGATCGTCACCGGAGGTTCCGATTGTCATCAACAACCCCTGATTCTGGGATCTCTGGATATTCCCGCTTTTGTTGCCGAACAGTTCGGCCTTGGAAGCCGTTAATCTCTTAAAAAAAGGAGCCTCCGCCTTGTCTACCCTGTTGCAAGATCTGATGAATCCCGAAGCATTACCCGATGAAACCAAAGAAGTCAAATGGGTTCAAACGCATATTTCATCCGTGCTGATCACGGATCATTACGCCTATAAAATGAAAAAGGAAGTCAATTTCGGTTTTCTCGATTTTTCAACCCTGGAAAAAAGACACTATTATTGCCGGCGGGAAATCGAATTGAATCAAAGGCTGTCGCAAAATATTTATCTGGATGTACTCCCGGTTTACTATGACGGTCAAGGCCATACTTTAGGCAAGGGCCGGGGACGAATTGTGGAATATGCGGTGCGCATGCGCAGAATCCCGGATGAAATTCTGATGCGGAATGTTTTTCAAAGGGGACAATTGCAATCCGCCCATCTGAAGGATCTTGCCGGACTTCTAAGCCGCTTTCATGCCACGGCCGAACATTCCGCGGAGATCGCAAGCTACGGCGACAGCCGGGCATTCAAAATCAATACCGATGAAAATTTCGCGCAAACCAAAAACTATATTGCCCGAACAATCGATCCGGTCGATTACACGCTCATCCAACAGTGGACCGACCGCTTTTATCGTGAACATCAAAACCTTTTTAATGAACGCAAAGACCGAGGCAAGATCAGAGATTGCCACGGCGATTTGCATATGGCTCACATTTGCTTGATCGATCCGATTGTCATCATCGATTGCATTGAATTCAACGAACGCTTTCGTTATTCCGACACCCTTGCGGATATTGCTTTCTTGCTCATGGATCTCGATTTTCACGGCGGCCGGGCTTTTTCCGACGAACTCTGGGGTTATTACGCTCAAGCAGCCGGAGAAAAAGGCCGGGAAACTTTGTTGAAGTTTTATAAAGTATACCGGGCTTATGTGCGCGGCAAAGTGATCGGTTTTCAGCTCGATGATCCCCATATTGCGGAAGAAGAAAAGAAGCAGGCCTTAAAAGCCGCGCAACAGTACTTTAAACTGTGTGCCGCTTATATCAATGAACCTTGATGTACTTTGATGGCTTTATTATAACGGATTCGTTGTCTTTTGATAAGAGCGGGGCCATTGATACGCCCATGCTTATAAAAATAATCGTTATCTTGGAGGAGATAAATGCGAGTGCCTTTTTTGGAATTTATGCAAAAGGAGTTGGGCCCTGATCCGGTTCTGATTGCCTGCGGACTACCCGCCTCCTATAAAACCGAGACCACCGAAGTCATCGCCAAATTAAAAGGATATCCCATGGTGCGGACCGACCTGGTCCGTTTGGAGGTCCTGAAAGGCGAAGATATCTTCGACGAAAAAGTGGCGTCGGATATGGATAAACGCAAACAAGTCTACGACGAAATGTTTCGTATGGCTCATGCGCTTTCTAAAAAAGGCCAGGGCGTCATTCTGGATGCGACCTTTATCCGCCAATCTTTGCGGCTGCGAGCTGCCGCCGTGGCGGCCGAATTCAACCGGCCGTTTGTGATTCAAGAGACCCGATGTCCCCGGGAAGTATCCCTGCGCCGGATCTCCGGAAGAACAAAAGAAAACTATGAATCCAATGCTCTGACCGAACAGGCTTATCTGAACAACAAAGAGAAATTCGAGCCCGTGGACTTGGATGGTTTGAAAGAACAATATCCGAATCTGAGCGTCATGTATCTTTTGGTGGATACGACCTCCGACCTGGAAAAAGAATGGCGGGTCATCGATAAAAAGATCCGTTGAACGAGTGATTCATGCCGCATTCATTAAAACAAAGCATTCAGGTCGCCCGCAAGGAAATTCCCGCCGATCTGGTCCTGAAACGGGCTTGGGTCGTCAATCTGTATTCCGGGTCGATCCGTAAAAACGATATCGCGATTTGCGGAGAGCGGATCGCCGCGGTGGGTCCCGGATATCACGGCCGGATGGAAATAGATCTCGACGGCCGCTGGATTGTGCCGGGATTGATCGATGCGCATATTCATATTGAAAGCAGTATGTTGACCCCTTATAATCTGGCTAAAGCACTGCTTCCGCACGGAACCACGACGATTATCGCCGATCCGCATGAAATCGCCAATGTCATGGGAACTGCCGGAATCGATTTTATGCTGCAAAACAGTCAAAACATCCCCTTTGATATTTTTTTCACGGCGCCTTCCTGCGTTCCGGCCACCCATTTGGAAACCTCCGGCGCCCGCTTGACCGCGCGGGACTTGGCCGGTTTAAAAAATGAACCGAGAATACTCGGCTTGGCCGAGATGATGAATTACCCCGGAGTGCTCTCGGCCGATGAAGAAATTTTGAATAAAATCGACCTTTTTAAAGATCGGATGCTGGACGGGCATGCGCCTTTGCTGAGCGGTTCGGATTTGCAGGCTTATACGTCCGTCGGAATCCGTTCCGATCATGAAACCCAAAACAGGTTGGAAGGTCTTGAAAAACTGGAAAGCGGCATGCGGATCATGATCCGGGAAGGGACCGGCGCCAAAAACTTGAAAGCCCTTTTGCCTTTGATCAAACCGGAGACCGCCCGCCGTTTCTGCCTGGTAGTGGATGATCTGCACCCCACCACGTTACAAAACCTGGGGCATCTGGATCATTTGATCCGGGAAGCAATCAACCTAGGGTTAAACCCGGTGTTGGCTTTGCAGCTCGCCTCTTTGAATCCGGCCGAATATTTCGGCTTAAAAGACCGGGGCGCCATCGCTCCCGGTCTGCGGGCCGATTTGGTCGTTTTGAGCAATCTGGAACAATTCCGGGTCGAACAAGTCATTAAAAACGGGAAAGTCGTCATGGCGCAGGGGGCCTTGACAGACTTCCCTGCCGAACAATCCTGTCCGTTGAATGGGACGACTTTTCATATGACGGCATTGCAGCCCGCTGATTTTGTCATCCGCGCGCAGAACCGGGTTGCCCGAATCATCGAATTGATTCCCGATCAGATCGCGACCAAACAGATCCGGCAAAAAGTCAAAAACCGGGAGGGTCTGGTAGTCGCGGATACGGACAACGATATTTTGAAATTGGCCGTAGTGGAAAGGCATCGCGCCACCGGAAACATTGGGCTGGGCCTGGTCAAAGGGTTCGGCCTTAAAAAAGGGGCCATTGCTTCTTCGATTGCCCATGATTCCCACAATATCATTGGAGTCGGCGTTGAGGATCAAGATCTTTTTCTTGCCGTTGAAACGATCCGGAAAATGGGCGGAGGCTTGGCTGTCACCGCTCA
>RPPU01000015.1 GCA_003819975.1 Desulfobacteraceae bacterium | reverse complement strand
ACGATCACATCACCCACCGCGTGCTGCATGTGCAGTTGGTTTCCAAAATCGCCCGTACCGTCGGCCGTTTATTGCGGCTCAACGAGGACTTGATCGAAGCCATTGCCCTGGGTCATGATATCGGCCATGCCCCTTTCGGCCATGAAGGCGAACGGATTTTATCGGAATTATCCCAAAAACATAAATTGGCTCATTTTCTGCACAGCACCCAAAGCGTGCGGTTTTTGGAAAACATCGAACAAAAAGGCCGAGGCTGGAACCTCACTCTGCAGGTTTTGGACGGCATCTTGTGCCACGACGGCGAATTGCACGAACAAACCTTGCGACCGGATAAAGACAAAAATTTTCAAAAACTGGATCGGGAAGTGCGCGCCAAACAGAAAAATCCGGATCGGGAAATCCGACCCATGACCCTGGAGGGTTGTGTGGTGCGCATGGCCGACACCATCGGTTATGTGGGCCGGGACATTGAAGACGCTATTCGGCTGGGCTTGATCAAACGCAGCCAAATCCCGGTCGAATGCCGTGAGTTGCTGGGCGACACCAACGGCACCATCGTCTATACCCTGGTGGAAGACCTGGTTGCCAACAGCCTGGAAAAACCTTATGTCTGTTTCAGCCCTGAAAAAAGCGCGGCTCTCAAAAAACTAAAAGCCTTTAACTATGAAGCCATTTATAAAGGCGACAATTTCTGGAACCAAACCAAAAAAATCAAACTTATGTTTGAACTGCTTTTCGGTAAATATATCGAAGATGTGAAAACCGGAAACGACCGGTCCGAAATTTACCGCGAATTCCTGGCCGACATGTCGCCGGATTACAAGGAGAAAACCGGCAAAATCGAAATGGTGCGGGATTTTATCGCCGGCATGACCGATGAATATTTTCTGGCCCAGTGCCATAAACATTTCGTACCCCGGCAGATCCTGCCGCCCGCCAAGTCCGATTTCGGTTTGCTGCCGCGCATAAACCGGCCTTTGGCTCAAAAATGAAAACCGAACTTTCGCCCGCCATTATCATGCGCGTCAAGGAGTTCGGCGAAAGCGATCTTTTGGTCACCTTTTTCAGCGCCGACCGCGGACATCTCAAAGGGGTCGCCAAAGGCGCCCGCAAGAGCCGCCACCGTTTCGTCAATTGTCTGGACAGCCTCTCCCTGATCAACCTGGAGTACGACCCCAAAAAAAGAGGCGATCTCTGTTTTCTCCATTCCGGCAAGCTGATCGAAGCCCATGCCGCCATTCGCACCGATTATCCGACCCTGGCCAAAGCCGGTTATATGATCGAATTGGTTGAAGTGCTCTTTCCGCCGGCCGTTAAAGACTTAGCCGCTTTTGAATTGTTGAAAGAATCGTTGGAATGCCTGGCCAACCGTCAAAACGAAGAGAGCCTGCCCTTTATTTTCGAGATCCGGATTATGGCTATTGGCGGATATGCAATCCATGTTGAGAAATGCTCTATCTGCAACCGAGCCTATACCGGTCAAGGCCCGGCTGTATTCATCCGCGAGCGGGGCGGCATTGCCTGCCTGAAATGCCGGCAACCCTCCACTCTGAACCCTTTGCTGAACCCTCCTAGCGTGCAAATGCTGCAAAACCTGCAAGTAAACGGTTTTTCCGGCTTGAAGGCTATAAGCATAGCGGAAGATATCTTGAAGGAATTGAAACCGGTGCTCAAACTCCACCGCGAGTATCATCTGGAAAGAAAACTGAAGACCGCCAAATTTATAGAATGAAAGAGAATTTAGGAATTTTTGACAGGATTAACAGGATTAATCCCGCGAAACATGGGATTAAGATGATTTTCTTCAGGTAGTCGCACGCTTTTCAAGAATGTGACGATTCACCACATTCTTTAGCTTGCGTCACATACGCAGCCTAATCCCGCGCTGCCGCTAAGCGGGTAGTTCGCTTTTGTTTTAGGGATGTAAGGATTGACAAATTCCGCGGTATGATATATTATCATACTCGAGGTGCTACCATGAGTTCAATCAAGATTGCCATAACGATACAGGATCATTTGCTCGATCGTGTTGATCGGTTGGTGAAAGCGGGCGTATTTCCCAATCGCAGTAAGGCCTTGCAGGAGGCTGTGGAGGAAAAGCTCTCTCGTTTCGACCGTGGTCGACTTGCGCGCGAATGTGCGAAACTGAACAAAAAATTTGAACGCTCGCTTGCCGAAGAGGGTTTGTCTCGGGAGCTTGGTGAATGGCCGGAATACTGAGGGGCGAAATATATTGGGCGGATCTGGACCCGACAAAGGGTCAGGAACAATCCGGGCAGAGACCGGTATTGATTCTCAGCCAAGATATCTTTAATGATCGTTCAGGCACGGTCATTGCCATGGCGCTGACGAGCCGGGCTCAAAAAGCCGGATTTCCTCTGACTTTTGAATTATCTAATCCAAAACTTCCTAAGAAATCATGGGTTAAAATAAGCCAAATCCGCACTTTGTCGACTGAACGCCTCGGCAAACGCATTACCAAGCTATCTGAAAAAGAACTGGATATCATCATCGAGGGTTTGAACGAAATAATCGGGAATTGACTAAGTAAAATTTCTGCATAGACCTTAATAATCGATTGTTTAACTGAAATCTACGTGGTTTGACGTATTGCATATATTACAAATAATCCATGCATTTTTAATTAAATCTCAAAAAAGCCACTTCAGATCTGGAATGAGTCTATTGCTTAAGTGCGACTTGTTAACACACACATTGAGGAAAAAACCTGTATGTTTTGGACTCGATCTAAAGTAAAGAATGAACTCCCCCCGCCTCCCATCGCCGATCGCGATGGCAACGCCGTGGAAGTCCTCCGTGTATGGGCTTCCCCCGGAAGTCCCCAAGAGGTAGTTCTCAATCCAACATGGAAGGATGCCGGTGCATGGGGACTTATGCTGGTCGATATCGCGCGTCATGCTGCGAACGCGTACGAACAGGAAGGACAAGATCGAGAAGAGGTACTTACTCGTATTCGGCAGCTGTTCGACGCTGAATGGTCATCTCCCACCGATGATGCCAAGAAAATTGATCCCCATTGATCCACTCCTCGTGGAGATAGGGTAAGGAAAAAAAGCAGGATATAACTCACAGCAAAAAAACATATAAGAATTTTTGAATTTGTGCATTAACAGTATGAGGGTTCTCGAAACAAGCCAAGCCCGCTATTTCACGTTTTTCATTTGACGTTTCACTTTTCACGCTTTTAAAAACCCGCAACCCGTAACCCGCCAACCGGATCATTTATCAACGAAACATCAAGATCTATAGATCCAACTCCCCTTGCTCCTGCATGGTCTTGATGACTTTGGTCATTAACTCTTCATTGTCAAAAGCAAAACAAACCGTGCCTTTCTCGATTTGGAAAAAAGTGAGTTCACAATCATGATCGTCCGCCACCTGTTCCAGGAGCAAGCGGAATTTCTGGGCTTCGGGATGATCGGGCCCCTCGACCTCTTCATCGAAAAGATCAACCTCGATCACCCCTTCCGGTGTTTTTTCTTTAAGCATAAATCCTTTTCGAACCGCTCGATTGGTTCGTCCACATTTCGTGTTTTTAGCCGATATTTCAGGCGGTTTTTCTATAGCCTAAAGCCCTTCAGCCTAATAGCCTTATTAAAGCTTCTTCATGAACTCCTTGACCTGATAATCCCATTCCCGGGTCTCCAAGTCCACATCGGCGCCGCTGCCTTTAGGTTCGGCGGTGATAATCACATGTCCGCCGCCGCCTTCAAAACTGGCGCTGCAATCATCCTGTTGTTTTAAATTCAGGCCGGTTTGTTTGAAAAATTCAACTGCTTTGCTTAAAACCTTTTCCGGAGCCAATTTTGTTTCTTTGCCGTAACGTGCCATGGTCAGTCCTCCCTTTTTCATCATTTTATCACAAATGGTCTAACCGCTATGCGGCTGTTTTACTGAAAGAAATCTATATCCAACCGGCTTTTTGTCAACCATTTTATTATAAGGATTTCATGTCGGTATTGAAAATCGGGTTCCATTCTATCGGGCTATTGACCTTTTTACAATCCAGAAATGGTTTTTTCAGGGTTTATGGTTTTTAGTTTTAGATTCTGGCTTTGACCCTTGACCCCTCGACCCCTCGAACGTAGAGCCATAAAATCGGCTCTACGGTCCCCTTGAACCCTCTCTTTATTTTGCCGCCCTTCGCGCTTCCGCCACAAATGCCGCCACTTTTTCAAAATCTTTTTTAAAGCGCATAGTCTTATTGGCCGGATCCGTGGCATTGGTTTGCGTGCAACTGTCCGCCCCGGCCGGTCCGACCCGGAGCACGGCTTCATAGACATTTTCAGGCGAAAGACCCCCGGCCAGAATGACCGGAATTTTACTCTTTTGAACAACCGCTTTGGCCATATCCCAATCCACCGGTTGCCCGGTAATGCCCACATAACCCTCGACCGGCTCCTGCCCCAGCCAAGTATCGATTAGAAAAAAATCGCTTCCCCCTTCTAATGCCCGTCCTATTTCCAGGGTTGGAAAATTTAGGGCCTTGCCGGGTATGGGAATCGGTATGGTCCGGATAATGCCGATCTGCGGAAACTTCTGCTTGAACCTCATTTGTATTTCCACGATGGGCGCTAAATCCTGAACCAGGCCTTGGGAATCGGTTAAGCTTTCGCAAAAGTGGATAAAATGGGGCTGATAATAATCCATGGCTTTATATAAAAGTTCCTGGTCCGGAAATAGAGGAATCAAGGAATTTTTGGCTCTGGTGCCGTTTGTCGTACGGATAAGCTCCCGGATCAAGGGTTGCCGCCACTCCAGGGCCGAGACCAATACGCTGCCGATATGGTCCACGCCCAGTTCCACGCAGCGTTCTGCTTCTTCCGGGGTCTGGATTTCATAGATTTGTACAATCACGGTTCTTTTATCCTTTATTCTTCGCCGCTTTATGCTTGGAATTCTTGATTCGGTATTGACTCATTACTGGGTTATTTGGTTCACGGTTGAAAAAACAAAAATCAGAATCCAGTAGACAGAATTCAGCAGCAAGGATTTTGAATCTTGAATCTGTAATCTTGAATCATCCTTGATCTTTTTTTCTATTCTTCACCCTTGAACCCTTGTCTTTTTGCGGATTCAACCTTCAGCCTTTAGTCTTCAGCCTTTTTATGTCCTAAAAACCTTCCCCGCCTTTTCCTGCACGCTTTTTATTTTGGTTTCCAAAGCATTCGTCACCCCTTTGCGCACGTCGAATTTAACCTGCAGACTGATGCGCTCGCTATCCTTTTCCAGGTCCTGCATGCATTGGGTGAGCAGATCCAGGAGTTGCGGCCACTCCCCTTCCACCACGGTTCCCATTGGATTCAGGCGGTAAGCCAAGCCGCTCTGATCCACGATTTTCAAAACCCTGGCCACATAAACGCTGAAATGAGCCCCCTTATCCAGGGGAATCATGGAAAATTCCATCAAGGTCATGCTGTTGCCTCCTCTGATCCATATTGTTATAATGACCGGTCAAGGACCGGTAAAAAAAAATTTACCACGAAACAATTTGAGGTAACACAAAAATGTTTCGCGGTAAAAATCCTGTAATCTTTTTAAATGGAATCGGGGTTCATTGAATACCAGCAACCAAATCAAACCGCCTGTCCCGGCTTCCACGGCCATTCTGGTCCGCGACATGAACCGTCAACTCCAGGTGTATCTTTTACAAAGAAGCACCCAAAGCGTTTTTTTTCCCGGTTTCTATGTTTTTCCGGGCGGCAAAGTTGAGCCCCGGGACCGCCTCCCCGACCCGCATCGGGCCATCATGGATATGGCCCTTGAACACGCCCGGGAGTTTTTTGCGAAAAATTGGAATTGGTCCGAATGTTATGCTTATATCCTGTCGGTTGTTCGGGAATGTTTTGAAGAGGCCGGTATTGTGTTGGCTTATCCCCGGGGAACGTCGACCAAACCCTTTGAACAGATCTGCAAATGGCGTTTTAAAAAGGACCGGGATAAAGATTGGTTCCAAAAAGAAATGATTGAGGCTCAATGGTCCATAGCCGTCTCCCGCTTGGCACCCTGGTCGCACTGGATCACCCCCGGACAAATGATCCGGCGTTTTGACACGCGTTTTTTCTTGGCTTTAATGCCGGCCGGTCAAACCTGCAGCCCTGACCAGGAAGAAACCGTTCAAGGGATATGGATCACTCCCGAACAAGGCTTGCGGGAAAATTTCAAAGGAAAGATCCCCTTGAGCCCGCCCACGCTGGTCACCCTTCAGGAACTTTTGCATTATCCGGGCCTTATGGATATTCAACAGGCATTCGCCTCCTTTTCCTGGGGCGCCCCGCGCTTGCCCAAGATGATCCGCCTGGCCGATACCAGCCTGATCGTCGAACCCTGGGATCCTGAGTATAATCAGGAGCCGACTGTCAATGAAAAAAACCTCAAAAACGCCTTACTTCCGGTGGGGGCCTCCTTTTCGCGGCTTTGGCTTTCCCAAGGAATCTGGCGGCCGGTCAAGGTCGGATGATCAGGCGCTTGATTTTTGCATCAGAACCATTTATGGTAACCGTCTTACGGGTAGCAGGCTTTAGCCTGTGTTCAAAAAAGGAATAAAACATACCGATGCCTATTTACGAATATCAAGCCGTGAACAATAAAAAAAGCTGTTCCCTTTGCCGTGAGATTTTTGAGGCTATCCAGAGCCATAAGGACCAGCCGATTACCCAATGCCCTGAATGCCGGCAACCCGTTAAAAAAATCATCTCCCACTGCCGGAGCGCCATCGGTTCCAATTCGGCCGAAACAAGCCCGATAGAAAAACAGATCAAGCAATATGAGAGCTCCGGCATGTGGAGTCACGCCGCCGAGCTGGCGGACAAACATTCCGAAAAGACCGCGGATAAAGGTCTCAAGACCAGGGCGCTGGATAATTACAAAAAGGCGGGTTATGACGCCAAACTGCTGGACAAGCACTCCAAATGAAAAGCGCCGGCGAAAAAAGCCGCCGGCGCTTTTCATGAAAAACAGCCTATCAAGGACAATAGGGGACACAAGGTGGTTCGGGAGGTTCCGGCGGAGTATAGATATATATATTCCGGGTATTTTGGGTTTGGGTGCTGTCGACATATATTCTAGGGGAACTCACACCGTTTGCTCTGGCTTTTATAATGTAATACTGCATATCGCCATATTGTTCGAAGCTTATGTAGTAATATCCGTTTTGATCGGTTCGGACGGTTAAATAGGCCGGCGCCGAGGCATTACTCGGCTGGCAGGGATGATACCAGCATACCCGACTCCATTCAGGAGAATTACAGCAGAAAACACTCGTTAATGATACCGTGGCATTAGCCACCGGCGCATTATCGTAATAGACTCTGCCCCTGAAAACATAAATGGGATAGGCATAGGCGCAATCGAAGGCCGAGAACAGGCCGAAGATAACCAATACAAAAACCAAAGCCATCACTATTTTTTTTCTCTTTTCCATTTTTCTTACTCTCCCTCTTTTAATAAGGTTTATCCTTGTGACCCTTGCCCTCTTTTCTTTGGATACCGAAAAACAGGAGATCAAAAAAAGTCATTCCGGCCGGAGCGCCGGAATGGAAATACGTACTATGCTGAAGAGCGACCGATTCATTTTTTTACCGGCATCAAATGGTCGATATTGAAACGAAACGCCTAAATGCAAGCTATGTCAAAAATCCCAAAAAAATTATAGTGAGTTCAGTATCCTTTCCTTATTTAAATCCGATCATTTTTCAGGACGGCTTTCAATTAAATCAATATATATTTATCCTTCAATTTCAAACAGTTAACCTTCAGGTCTTGTTTTGGGTAATATGCCACGCCCATGGTCACAAATAGGTTACAAAAACGGCCTTTGGCCCAGAATGGCGCTGAATCATCAAGGGCAAAGCAAGGCAACGCCGTGCCCCTGAATAAAAAAATCCCGGCTGAAAAACAACTGCTTCAGGCTCATCCGATTGATTGCCATTGCCGGCTTTCCATTCCCTTGCATACCGGTCGTGCCGCAGAATCAGGGGGCTCGGAAGCCAGTGATTGACAAGGTTGACTTTTTGACTTATGATAGGCGCAAGATTTATCCCTGTAAATCAATGAGTTGCGTATTCAACCCAATTTCTTGGGCAAAAACTCCGGCGATTTACTGATTATTCCGCAGTCAACCGCTTTGAAGCCTAATAAAATGGAAACCCGGCGAGGAATAGAGCTTTTTATATGAATTCAATCAAACCGTTTGCCCCGCTACAAGGCCTGATCTTCGACATCGACGGCGTGCTCGAATATCAGGGACGGATCTATCCAGGAGCCGTGGAAACGATCAAGCGTCTTAAGCAAAAAAACATTGCGGTCCGTTTTCTCACCAACAGCACCTTGAAAAGCAGGGCTTCCTGCGCACAAAAGTTGCGCACCTCCGGGTTTGCGGCTGAAGATCATGAAGTCATTACCGCTTCCTTTGCCACAGCCTGCTGGCTGCGCGAACAAAAGCCGCGTTCGATCTGGGTTTTCCTGGAACGGGAAGGTTTGAGTGAATTTAAAGAGTTTGTGCAAGATGAACAAAATCCCGAATATGTGGTCATCGGCGACAACCGCGCCCGCTTCGACTTCGATCATCTGAACCGGGCTTTGCGCTTGATCTCGCGCGGCGCCAAATTGGTCGGCATGATCGATGAACTGATCGATTCGAGCTTGGGCGATTTGGAACTGAATGTCGGTTCCTGGGTGCGCATGCTGGAAACCGCCGCCGGTGTGCAGGCGACCTATATCGGCAAACCCAGTTTTTATGCTTTTGAGATGACCTTGAAAACCATGAAAGCACCCAAGGAATCCGTGATCATGGTCGGCGACCGGGTCTTATCCGACATCCTGGGCGCGCAACGGGCCGGCCTCCGTTCGGTGCTGGTAAAAACCGGCGAATTCAGAAAAGAAGAACTGAACGATTCCATTCGGCCCGATTACAGCATCGATTCCATTGCGTTGCTTTTGGAAGCGCTGCAGATTGGTTGAACGAAAAAAAATAACAAATTATTATTCTCGCGCAAAGACGCTAAGGCGCAAAGAAAAAATTATAATATTTTATTTCTCTCAGCGGCTCGACGCCGCTCGAGTAATTTCATAGTCTTTTGAAATTACGTCCTTGGCGCAAGATAAAAAAAAAGGAGGCCTCATTTGAAATACAATCCCCTGACCGCCGAACACTTAAAAAATCTGCAGGCCATGGTTGCGGCCGACCGTATCTCCACCGGCGCATCCAATCTGGATCTGCATTCCCAAGACCAATCCCAGCACACGGCCGTGCGCCCCGAAGTCGTGATCTGGCCGATGGACCGTTCCGAAGTATCCGGGATTGTGCGCTATGCGAATCAAAACTTGATTCCGGTCACGGGCTGGGGCTCCGGCAGTAGCCTGGAAGGCAATCCCATTCCGGTCCAAAAAGGCATTGTGCTCGATTTTTCGCAAATGAACCGCATTGTCGCCATCCGTGAAGAAGATTTTCAAGCCGACGTGGAACCGGGCGTCATCTACCAGGACCTGAACGCCAAACTGCGCCATAAAGGTTTGTTCTTTGCGCCCGACCCGGGCGCGCGCGCCACCCTCGGCGGCATTATTGCCAACAACTCCAGCGGCACCACTACCGTGCGCTACGGCGCCACCAAAGAACATATATTACGATTAACCGTGGTCCTGGCTTCGGGCGAAATCATTGAAATGGGCACCCGCGCCTCCAAAACCTCTTCGGGTTATGATTTGATCCACCTTTTTGTCGGCTCCGAAGGCACGCTGGGCATAGTAGTGGCAGCCACGGTCCATCTGGTGGGGCTGCCGGTGGAATTCTCCGCCGCCATTGTCAATTTTCCCGACATTCAGGCAGCCGGCAAAACGGTTTTTAAGATCATGCGCTCCGGTTTTGACCCGGCCGCTCTCGAAATCCTGGACCCCGAATGCGTGAAGCTGATCAATAAAGAAAAAGGCTTCAATCTCGACATCTCCCCCACCTTGTTTATGGAATTTCACGGCCCTTCCAAGGAACAACTCGCCGCCAACATGGAAATCGTTCTGGAAGTCTGCAAAGAAGAAGAGGGCAAACTATTTCAAACCGGTATCGGCCGAGCCGAAAGAAACCGGCTTTTCGAAGCCCGCCATCAATTGGGCGAAATGATCCCGCGCAATCATACCGGCTGCAAGACCATGGTCGTGGACGTGGCCGTGCCTATTTCCGCCTACCCCGAAATGATCGCCTTTGCCAGGGCCGAGGCGGACCAGACCGGCATCCCGGCCTATATTTTCAGTCACTCCGGCGACGGCAACCTGCATGTGGTCTTTGCCGGTAAAAAAGGAGATAAAAAGGAATGGGCCACATTGGATCAGGTCAACGAACACATGGTTTACAAGGCCCTCTCCCTGGACGGCACTGCCACCGGCGAACACGGCATCGGACTGGGCAAGCGCAAATACATGCAAGCCGAGCACGGCCGGAGCCTGGAGTGGATGAAAAAAGTCAAAGATCTCTTCGACCCCAACCACATCCTGAATCCGGGCAAAATGTTCCCTTAAAAAGAAGATTCACCACAGAGGCACAGAGCACACAGAGATATCTAATTTTTATCCTGCTGTTGAGCGGACATTAGGATAAAATAGATATAATGGTGCACTTCTATAATATCATTCGTATGTGGCTTATAACCCTAAGGTGCTAAAATGAGTGATGTTATACTTGAAGAACAGTTATTTCCTTGACCCTCTCAGCCAAAAAAGATAACTCTGTGGACTCTGTGCCTCTGTGGTGATATAATTCTTACTTCCAAAACACCGCCACGCACAACGTGATCCAAATAGTCAGCGCGATCGGAATTTTGGCCAGAGTGCCCAGAATCTTTCCGACAGTCGCGCCTAAGGCCGGTTTCAGGGACTGCTGAGCCGATTTTATATCGGGACGCGTCATTTCCCCCAATAAAGCCCCGCTGAAAGTGCCCAGGACAGCGCCCACCAAGGTACCGAAAACCGGGATGGGAATACCGGTGCCGAGCACAGCGCCGACCAAACCGCCGATGACCGCGCCGATCATGCCGCGTTTGGAACTGCCGGCTTTTTTGGCACCCAAAGCACCGGCGAAAAATTCCAGCACTTCAGCCAACAACGCCAATACGACGCAAGCAATCAAAATTTTCCAACTGAAGGTCTGTGATTGATCTGCGGGTAAATACCATTGATCCGCGAATTCCAGCACAAAACCGAGCCCCAGCATGATCCAGATTCCCGGCAGTCCCAATGCAACCAAAAGCACGCAACCCAAGCCCAAAAGGCTAAAAGCAATTCCGACCGTATAGAAAATCCAGTCCATAAAAAACTTATTAACCTTATGAAAATTCCTGCAAACGCCATATTGCTTTAGCTTGATTAGCAAGCCAGGATTGCCGGGAGATAATTCGGTCTTGGGACCACTCATTATTTTCGCCGGCGACTCGTTTTGTAATTTCAAAACCGCTTTGTTCAAAACCTATTTTCTTATCTTCATAAGACTTATTTCCGATGTCGCGATTCGTGGCCGCTTCCAACGGTGTCATATTTCCGATACGATAAACACACCGATCGATCTGCTCATCGTTGAAAGAACCCCAAGCATCACTTGGATGTTCGGGTAAAATATGTTCTATAGAGTATTTATCGCTGGTATAATCAAAGGCTTTATTCGCAACCTGTCGTTCAATTTCAAAAAGAATATAGCGTATAACTTGCCGATTGCGTGCTGATGTCGTACGAATTTGCTTTTCTGAAAATGCTCCGCGAAACTGTTCATCCGACGGATAGATGGATCGCAAAGCCCTAATAATATCAATAGCATTTACTAATTGTTTTTTGGAGATTTTTTCAGCGATCGAATTATAGACTCGTTCTTGTTCGCTCGTTGCTAAATTTCCTATAACATTATAGCGAAAAGAAACAACAGAACATGCTCTTAATACTCTTTTAAAATCTTCGTCCTGTAATGTCCGCCTTGCGGCCAGCAGCAAGGCATACGGCTGTCTGATATTAAACATAATCAGCTCGGCAATATGTTTCCTTTGATCCGCATCCCACATGATGTCATTGGCATCGCTTAACGCAGCATAAATGTCGGCATCGCGATCCATATCTCGTAATAACGTGAAGACATCGGCCTTGCTCTTTATACTCGATCGAATTGTTTTAAAAAGATCGGCATGCCGCGTTAAGGGATTCTGGCTGTTCCAAAAAACACGAAGGAAATCCGGTACGCTTTCACTGCCAAGCTTTCCGATTATTGTCTCCCAACGTTCTTCTAACGTGCGGATTTCATGCTCATGCCCGCCCGCTCCATGCACAACCGAGAAAAGATAATTTTTAAGGAGATCCGTAGAAGAAAGGCGAACGCCTCTGGCGTTGAGTGTCTCAAAAACTTTAAATGCATTAAGCTCATCCGTTACTGAAATAACCGTGAAAAATAATCGATCGGCGATGGCATCGATAAATTTAGCCAGTTCCGATCCGCTACGCTGCTCGCCGAACCGATCCTTCACATTGAACTCGAACCACTCAAAGCTTTTACGAAGAAGGTGCTCCGATGCTTTGAGATTTCGCTTCGGCAATCGCTCAAGGGGAACAAGGTAGCTTTGGTAAAATTGATCATTATGGCGATTCAATGATAATTTTGACTTTGATATGAGTGTAACAGGGTCAAGATAGCCGATATATGTTTTACGCAACTCATCGGCTCGACGACGGTTATCATCGGCATCAACTTTTAATTCCACCAAATTACGTAAATTACTCAGCACAGCAAGAACAATTAAACTCAAGGTGGTCATGCGTTGCTGTCCGTCGATAATATCATAGTTACGTTCGTCGCTTGATTGCAGAACCAGATAGCCCATATAGTGACCTTGATCCCCCCCCGGTTCCAACATGGCAACGATATCTTGCCATAGATCATCCCATTCCTGTTCAGTCCAAGAATAATCTCTTTGGAACATAGGAACTCGATATACAAGTCCATTTCCCATTAGCTTGCGGAAAGTCTGGTTTGACGTATTGAAGTTTGTTACCGCCATCTTTGCCTCCAATCTTAGGAGATATCCTGAAATTCCCGCCTTGAGAGTGTAAAAAGGAGAATGTAACTTTACCCATAATTTAGCCTATAATTTTATAGTTTAATTAAATTTTTGTCAATAAAGATCAATATATTCGCAATTCTATTTGCCTTTAATTCGTCGCCGTCATATAAGGAATAGAATTTTCATTATTTCTGAAATAAAATCTTATTCTCCGGCAGATTTTTGCACGACCACATGCCACTTGGGCCTTTTCCAGCTTTGCCGGAAATCCGCCAAGTTTGCTTCCACTGCCTTCTTTTGCTTTTCATAACCGTCCAGGAACAGCACAAAATCCAATTGTTGCTCCGGTGTGCCATATTGTTCGTCGAACATCCGGGCGATTTCATTGGCCGGGGTGGCCTGGCGGCCTAGAATTTCTACTAAGGGAAATTTCAAGCCTTTATAACCGGCGGAAGGCTCATAGGCTTTGTAAAGCAGTTCCGTGCAGACCAGGGCCGAATCGGTCAAAAAATCGAAATTAAAATCATAGGGCCGGCCCGCATAATGAAAAGCCCGCAGCAAAGCCACGGCTTTTTCTTTCTTGGTCAATCGCGGCCGCAAGATCACGACCGAATCAGCCTCCACAGCCTGTTCCAGAGCCGTAAAAACAACGCCTTCGCTGATCGCTTCCAGAATCCTGCGCCCCTTGTTCCTATGAACCGGCTTAAGACAGTCTTCATAAGCTTGCGGATATTTCATTTGCAGCAAAGCATTGAAATTCCCGTCAACTTGGCCTGATTCTTTGACCCAGGTTTTGACTTCCGGATCATTGAAAAAGTTTTCCCTTTCCGCAGGTGTGCCTATATACAAAGCCCCGTGCGGCCAAAAACCCGGAAGCCCGACATTGGAAAGATACCACTCATGCCGGATCAACAGAATATCGCCCGGATGCAAGAGCGGGATCATCTTTTGGACTTGTTGTTCCGATATCAGGGATTGATGCACCCGATAAACTTTGGTATCGCCCATCCATTCCGAAACCCCGGTTTGCACCGGGAACCAGGCTGAAAATCCGGTTTTCTTGAGAATCAACAGGCCGTTTTTTGCGGTTAAAATTTGGCCCCGGTATTTGCCGGCGTTCCAAATATAAGCGCGGTCTTCTTTGATTTGAGCGCGTACTTCTGGAAAATCTGTGCCGCCGTAAAATTTATAAACCGCTTCCAAGGCCGCAAATTCCGTGGCCTGGGCCACGTTTAATATCTTGAACTTAACGGCGCTGTAGGTTTCCTTGGGCAATCCGAATTCCGGCACCGGTTCGTTGAGCACGATTTCAAACTGGTTGTTCCGATCCATGACCTGGATCCATTCCATGGCAAATCGGTATTGAGCCAGAAAAGCGCTGTAGGCGATTAAAAAAGAAGATTTCCGGGACTCCTTTTTCAGCACGTCGAAACGACGGTAATATTGTTTCAGGGAATCCAAAGCCATATTATAATCCAGAAACGTTTTCCAGGTCAGCCGGACCAACTCTTTTTGCTCGCTTGATAAAAGTCGGGGGTTCGCCTGCTTTTTTAACGGAAACAACTCCGGCTTGGTCGCAACAAAGGCGAGCACCGCGCGCATGCCGTTCCGATAACGCTGAACCGCGGCCAGATCGTTTTCGATTTTCTCCTGTAACCCGGCTTGATCGGCTTTTTCAAATGTTTTTAAATCTGTCGCTTGAGCTTGGACAAAGCCTGAAATGATGAAAAGCAATATTACAAAAATCGCAAAACGCATATTCCTCTCCGTTCGTGCAGTAGGGGCGACCGGCCGGTCGCCCCTACGCTTTAATTGTGATAACTTTATTGCAAAACGAGCACATGGTTCTTTCGTGATCCTCTCTTTTGAGTATGACCCCGGATGATGTATCTATCTTCGTGACTTTGTGCCACTGGAGTAATTTTAAATTTTTTGAAATTACGTCCTTCGTGTGAAATTTCTTTCTTTTCACTCGCTAACCACTTCCAGAAACCAGTACCCGTCGATCAAAGTCTGCTTCCGCATCTTGATCGTCACTGCCTCGGCAAAAATCGGCCCGTCAGTGACCACCGTATGGTATTCTCCTTTTTCACCGCAAATATCGATATCTTGGTTTTTGACTTCCGCTATAAAATCCTTATCGATCGTCTTGCCTAAAAAATCCGTACTCAAAATACCCTGTTTGACCGAGATAATCGTGGCTTTGAAACCAAGCCCAATGAATTCATTAAGCAAGTCACTGCGCTCCCGTTGCCAGAGCGGATGATAGGTCTCGATCCCGGTATAGCCGCACACGCGCCGGCACCAGGCCAAATGATCTTCTAAATCAATATCGCCGAAGACCCCGAACTGAACCCCTTGCCTTTTAAATTCAGGCAACGTTTCGATAAAAACTTTTTCATAATCATCCCAGGAAGCCGAGCGGGTGACTATTGGAATACCCAGGGCTTGCGCCTGCTTCTCTAATAATGCGACCGGCAGAGCATGCGACCGGGACCGCTCCCCGGTTTCATCGAGTATGGTCAATAAAAATCGCGGTTTACCGCCAGCTTGAATGGCATGATAAAGCGCCAGACAGGAATCCTTGCCGCCGCTCCAGGAGCAAAAAAAGGGAATATCCTTGATTGGTTTCATTCTGATTTTTTTTGGTTATCCTTTTATATATATTATCGGGCAGGCGCAAGGCCGGCCCCTATGTTCTGAATCCTGGTAACTTTTTAATATTGTTTTCTCTGCAAATCTACATCACTAAAGCAAAGGACAAACAGCCGTTCGCCCCTACTTCCCCCGGCAGCATCTCTCTTTCATTGCTCGATATTAATATTTTTACCTTTGCGTCTTTGCGTCTTGGCGCGAGAACTTCTTTATCTCTTTGGGCAGGCGCAAGGCCTGCCCCTGCATTCGGAATTCTTCAGCCTTCTGCATTCGAAATTCGATGTTCGATATTCGATATTCGATTCGATAGACTTAGCGCCCTTGACTTATTCTACAACTATTCCTTGTTTTCCTGATTTCCCTGGTTTTCCTCTTCCAGGGCGGCTTTATCCCTTTCTTTTGTTTTTTCTTCCAGCGCTTTCACATCATCTTTGGCCTTTTCAAATTGTTTTAAAGCCCGGTTACCGGTAACCTCATCGACCGCCTTTTTACCGCTGTCGCAGCCGGACAAGCCGCCAAAGAGAATTCCGCATACAATAAAACCCAGGAATAATTTCCTGATCCGATTAAGCATCCTTGCCTCCTTGCGATTTTTTTCTATGCGATTCTGCGTCACTGGAGTCATTTCACTGTCTTTGAAATTACGTCTTTTGCGCGAGCGTTTCCCAGCCTTATGGACAAGCGCGGGCGAACAGCCGTTCGCCCCTACAATTCCCAGGCAGGCACGGGGGCCTGCCCCTACATTCGGAACTCTTTAACCTTCTTCATTCGAAATTCGGTGTTCGATATTCGATATTCAAAAAAACCCGGATTTTAAGTTCAAGGTTCACGGTTGAGATAACAGAAAACAGAATAAAAAAAAATCAATGATCCTGAATCTGCAATCTGCAATCTGTAATCTTGAATGATTTATTACCCTCGACCTCACGATCCCTCTCTTATTCTTTTTTCGCCCCTTGCCCGGGCAACGCAATCCCCATGGTTTGGGCCACAGCCATAATCCGACCCAAAAACCCGGTCAAGCCTTCGACCCAGGCATCGCCTTGCCCGGCCTGCACCACCTTCAACTCCTTGATCTCCGGCATTTCCGCGGCAATAGCCGGCAGTTGCTTGATCAATTGGCTGAAAAGATCCAGATGGTTCGTCAGATTGCGCACTTCCTGGCGTAAGCGCTCGATCTTGACCTGCTGCTCTTCGATCTGCAAACGCAGACGGCTGCGGCTTTCTTCCACTTCCAGTTGGGCCCGGGTTTCGCTCTTGTGCCGCTCCAATTGACCGGCCTGGCGCAAAACTTCCAGCTCCTCGGCTTTTCTCTGCTGCAAAAGGTTGAGCTCTGCTTCCATACTTTGCAGGGCCGTTTCCATGGCGATCTCTTTTTTGCGGGTCTCGGCGCCCACGGTCTTGAGTTGGATCTGTTGCTCGATCTCGAACAATTGCTTTTCGGTTTCAAAAGCCTGGTTCTGTTTGGCGGTCTCGAGCGCTAAACGGGCCCCCTCCACGATCTTTTGATGTTCCTGATTCAGCTGGTCCAATTGCTTTTTAAGTTCGATCTCGTCTTCCTTGGACGCCAGTCGCGCCTGGGAATCCTTCTCCGATAACGCGGTCTGTTCCTCCAAGCGAATGCGTTCCTGAACCGACTCCTGTTCCTTGGCAAACCGCAAAGCCTCTTCCCTGAAGCGCAGCTCCTCGGTCTCGGTCTGTTTTTTCTGCCGGATCAACTCGATTTCGTAATTGGTCTCGGCTTCGCTGATCTGCTGTTGGCGCAACGACTCCAGTTCCTTAGCCCGGATCTGGTTCTGCATTTCGAGATAACTGATATCCGCTTTCTTTTTCTGCTCGTGCCGGTAGGGACTCTGCAAATCCTGCCACAAAGTGGAGGAAGAAACGATCGCTTCTCGGATCTGAACCGTCGCGATCTTGATGCCCAGGCCTTGCTGCGCTTCACCTTTGCCCTGAATCTGGCCTTCGGCAACCTGTTTCAGGCGCGTGGTCAATTCCGCGATCACGGGCTCCTTGTCGGTCAAAACTTCTTCCACGCTCATGGTGGCGATTTTATCCTTGATGGCCGCTTCGGCCTGTTCGCGGAGCTGGGCGTTCACGATGCCCAGGGGATCCTGAGTATCGGAAAAATCCAATTTTTTAAAAGCAATTCCGAAATCGTGAATCTGCCATTGCACATAGGCCAGCACATTGATGCCCTGCTTTTCCTTGGAAATGCAATTGGCCACCACGCCGATGGTCTGCATGGCCGCCGGCGCCACCAAATAGGAGTCGGTATTGGGATTGAAACGGAAGGAGACGCCCAGACCCAAAGTCACGGGTTCCTTGCGCTTGATGCGCGTATGCACCACATAAGCATTGGGCGGCACAATCACCCGCCGCCAGAACCAACGGCCCGTCTCGCGCACCTTGACCGGTTCTTTTTCCATTTGCAGTTCTTCGGAACTCTCCACCTGGGTCATTAAAATCTTGTTGACGCCCCCGGATAGAGCGGGCCGCGCCGCAAGGGCTCTCTTGGCCTGAAACATTTCCCGGGGCGCTTCCTGGCAAGGAGGCATCGCGCCGGCTTGTACACCCTGAAATTCATCCTTTGCCGCCTCCGCCTCGGCCATGATTATTTTATCCGCGATATTCTGCTGCTGTCTGAACACATTGGTGGCTGCTTCCCGTTTTTTCATGGTCTCTCCTCCGTTTTTATTAGACTCAGGTTATCAGGTTCATGTACATATCCTGCATTGCTTCAAACCGCTCCATCTTCGGCGGTTTCCAACCTTGAACCGTGAACCGTGAACTCCGGATGACAGTTTCTCGTCATCCGTCTTTTTGAACCTTTTTTCCTAGTGCAACACCTTATCCGATTTGGGTTTGATTCGAATGAACCGGGAATACCGGCTGTCCAAATCGGCCGTGGCCACCCACTCGTACTCTTCATTGAATTTTTTCCAGAGCAACCGCAGAGTCTCTTTCAGCTGCGTAACCGCTTCCGCATCGAAATCCGCGGCATAGGCCATCAAAACACGGACGAACTCCTCTTCATAACCGCTCATCTCAAACGGTTCCTGTTTGCTTTGCCCCCGCAGCAACCGAAAGAGATCCCGAACCTGTTCCAGAGTCAAGGGCGCGAACCCGGGCTCCAGTCCGAGTTGTTTACGGCTCCAGAGGTTGGAGAGCAAGGT
>RPPU01000014.1 GCA_003819975.1 Desulfobacteraceae bacterium | reverse complement strand
TAACCACCAGCCAGATGGAGGCGAATCCCAAAAAGAAAAAGAGAATCCAGGCCAGGTGCGCGCCGAACGGTCCAAACAGGTTATAGGATTTTTTCAGCTGCCCCGTGACATTCCAGAAAACCGGGTCGGTGGGCGCATAGGAAAAAAGACTCAGGCTCAGGATGATGGCCAGAAAGAGAAAGATAATGCCTATAATCTCTTTTTGAATGGAGCCGGCTTGTCCGAAAATACCCTTGTTTTCTTTTGCTTTGCTGGTCACGTCGTGTTCTCTAAAAAAAGAATTGGATCAAAAGGGAATAATAACCGGCAGGATCAAAGGCCGGCGTTCAATGATTTTATCGAAATATTTTTTAAGTCTTTTTTTCATTTCCACGCCGGTCGCGTTCCAATCCATGGGCGAGTCCTGCTCCATTTCCGCGATCATGGTCAAGATGATTTGCTTGGCTTCATCGAGAATATAACCGCCCTGGTCTTCAAACACGAAGCCGCGCGAAATCAGATCGGGGCCGTAAAGGATCTCATGGGTTTGTTCATCAACCACCAAAATGGCGATCACCAGTCCGTCTCCGGAGAGGCGCCGGCGGTCGCGCAGAACGAGTTCGCCCACGTCGCCGATGCCTTTGCCGTCCACCAGCACACGGCCGGTCGCAACCGGTTCAGCCGGGAAGGCCGTTCCATCTTCAAACCATAATCCTTTCCCATTTTCAAGTACAAAAGTATGTTCGGCCGGCAGGCCTGTTTTGCGGGCCAATTGGGCATGTTTAACCAAATGCCGGTATTCGCCGTGGATGGGCACGAAATATTTGGGTTTGACCAGGCGAATCATCTGCTGCAATTCTTTTGCGTAAGCATGGCCGGAGGAATGAATGGCGGATACTTTTTCGTAAATCACTTCGGCGCCCATCCGGTACAGACTGTTGATGATGGCGGTGATGGCCTTTTCATTGCCGGGAATGAAGCGCGAAGAGAGGATAATGGTATCGCCTTCCTTGATTTTGACGTCTTTGTGTTTGTCCTGGGCGATCCGGGCCAGGGAGGACATGGGCTCGCCCTGGCTGCCGGTGGTGATGAGGACGACCTGTTCGTCCGGTAAACGCCGGACGCCTTCTTCGGAAACTTCGACTTTGGGAGGATAGTGCAGAAAGCCCAGCTCGCGGGCGATGCGCACGTTTGTTTTCATGCTTTTTCCGCTGAAGGTGACGCGGCGGCCGTATTTGACGGCCAAATTGATGACTTCCTGAATACGGGCGATATTGGAAGCAAAGGCGGCCAGAATCAGGCGGCCCCGGGAGTTTTTGAATATCCGGTTCAAGGTCTTGAGCACTTCCCGTTCGCTGAGGGAAAAACCCTCTTTTTCAATATTGGTCGAGTCGGAAAAAAGAGCCAGAACCCTTTTTTTGCCGTAAGCAGCGAAGCGGGCCAGGTCGGTATCCTGGCCTTTGACCGGTTTCCGGTCGATTTTGAAATCGCCCGAATGAATCAGAACCCCTTCGGGAGTGGTAATGGCCAGACCGACTCCATCCACAATGCTGTGATTCACGCGGATATACTCGACTTGAAAAGGCCCGAAATGGGTTTTGTCTCCGGATTTAATTTTATTCAGAATCACTTTATCGGCCAAGTCATGTTCTTTAAGTTTCTCTTTTAACAGCTCGAGGGTAAAAGAGGTCCCGAAGACCGGGATGTTGAAGTCTTTTAAAAAGAAAGGCATGGCGCCGATATGATCTTCATGTCCATGAGTCAGGACAATACCGCGGACCGATTCTTTGCGCTCTTTCAGGTATTGGGTATCGGGAATGACCATATCCACGCCGGGCATATAATCCTCCGGGAACATGAGCCCAGCATCGATCACCAGGATATGACCCTCATATTCAACGGCCAGCATGTTCAGACCGATTTCGCCTAATCCTCCCAGGGGAGTCACTTTCAACATACGGGAACCTTTACTGATTTCGGGATGTTAAACCGTATACAGCTTAATGAATATGGGCATCCGAGTCAATCTATAATTATTAATGCCTTGATCTTGAAAATTGAATTGTGTTAGGTTACATTTTGAGTCCAATCAGTTAAAATTTAAAGCAAAATCAGGAGGGGGAGGGTAGCATGGCTAGTGTCAACAAAGTGATTTTGGTCGGTAATTTAGGTTCTGATCCTGAGTTGCGATATACTCCCAGCGGAAAAGCGGTGGCTAGTTTCAATTTGGCTACCCATGAGAAATGGACCGGTAAAGACGGCGAAAAAAGCGAAAAAACAGAATGGCATCGGATTGTGGCTTGGGATCGTTTGGGTGAGATCTGCGGCGAATATCTGCATAAAGGCAGTCAAATTTATATTGAGGGCCGTTTGCAGACCCGTTCATGGGAAGACAAGGAGGGTCATAAACGCTCCACCACGGAGATTGTGGCTCAGAGTATGCAGATGCTTGGTTCTCCCGGCGCCAAGTCCGGCAAGGCCAAATCTCCGGAAGAATCCTTTCCAACCGAGCAACCGATTACGGTTCCCGAGGATGATATCCCTTTCTAAGTTGTACTTATTATTAAAATGATTACGCCCCTGATCCGTTTATGATGCCGGAACAGGGGCGTTTTTTTTGTAATAAAGGCCGGGTTGAAAGATCAGATCAACAAGGCCAACTTGGGAAATACATTATTTTTTGTCAGCGGGGTCATTCTGATTTTGCGGCTTGGAGGGAGTGGTTTCATCCAGCGGTTCTTGGGTCGCTTTCTTGAAATTCCGGATTCCTTTGCCGATGGCTGATCCGATTTCGGGTAATTTACCCGCTCCAAAGATAATAAGCACAATGACTAGAATGAGAATAAGCTCGGTTGCACCTAATCCAAACATAAAGCACCTCTCCTGTTTAGTTGAGCGATCTTAACACCCCCAATCAAGCTCGTCAAGCAGGATGATTTTTTGATCCTGCGGTTTTCAGGATCAAAAAATCATGTAAGTCATTTGAAAACAGATGCAGCCGCTTCACCCACTTTTCCCAAATTTTTGATGACCCTTATGCCGACCGACTCCAAGGCTTTGATTTTGTCTTCCGCTTTGCCTTGGCCGCCCGATATGATGGCGCCGGCATGGCCCATGCGTTTGCCGGGCGGGGCGGTTTGACCGGCGATGAAGGCGATGACCGGTTTATTGAATTCCTGTTTGATATATTGGGCTGCTTCTTCCTCGGCAGTGCCGCCGATTTCACCAATCAAGACCACGCCGCGGGTTTCGGGGTCTTGTTTAAAAAGTCTGAGATGATCGATAAAAGAAGTACCGACAATAGCGTCTCCGCCGATGCCGATACAGGTGGATTGACCGAAACCGGACTTGGTCAACTGATCCACGACTTCATAGGTCAGAGTACCGCTGCGGGAAATGACGCCGATCGAACCCGGTTTGAAGATTGGGGCCGGCATGATGCCGATCTTTGTTTTTCCCGGCGACATGATGCCGGGGCAATTGGGACCGATCAATACAATGTTGTTTTGTTTGATAAAACCGATAATTTTGAGCATATCCAAAGTGGGAATGCCCTCGGTTATGCAGACGATCATTTTTATTCCGGCCGAGGCGGATTCCATGATGGAATCCGCGGCAAAGGGCGCGGGCACAAAAATACAGGAAGCATTCGCGCCTTCTTTTTCCACTGCTTCCCTGACCGTATTGAAAACCGGAACTCCTTCAGCCTTTTGACCGCCTTTGCCCGGGGTCATGCCGGCAACCACTTTGGTTCCGTATTTCAGCATCTGCTGGGTATGGAATGTGCCTTCCTTGCCGGTAATCCCATGAACCACTAGTCTGGTTTTTTCATCAACGAGAATGCTCATCCTTTTTATACCTTTGTGCGTAAAAATTTATTTTGATGCAACCTGTTTGGTTACCAATTCGGCGGCTTCGGTCATATCTTTGGCTACTTGAAATTTTAATGGGGAGTTTTCCAGGATGCGTCGGCCTTCTTCCACATTGGTGCCTTCCAAACGAATAATCAGGGGAACCTGGATGGCGTTTTTTTGGGCCGCGGCCAGGACGCCTTTGGCCAGCACATCGCAGCGCAGAATGCCGCCGAAGATATTGATCAAAATGGCTTTGACGTTCTTATCTTCCAGAATGATCTCAAAACCTTTGGCGATCATCTCTTCATCCGCGCCGCCGCCCACATCCAGAAAGTTGGCCGGACTCGCTCCGGCTAATTTGATGATATCCATGGTGGCCATGGCCAAGCCGGCGCCGTTGACCATGGCGCCGATATTCCCGTCCAAACGGATATAATTCAGGTTATATTTCTGCGCTTTGGCATCCAAAGGATCTTTAGCCGCGAGATCGTCCAAGGCCAGCAGTTCTTTGTGGCGAAAAAGGGCATTGTCGTCAATGGTGACTTTGGCGTCAATAGCGAGCACATGACCTTGTTTGGTGATGACCAGCGGATTCATCTCCAGCAAAGAGCAATCAAATTTTAAAAAGGTTTGAAAAGCCCGCTCCATCATGCGGGTCAATTCCGTGATTGTCTGGGAATTCGGTAGCGGATTGAGTTGATAGGCCAGATTGCGGCCGTGATAGGCCATCCAGCCTCGTTCCGGGTCGATCAGTTGTTTTAAAACAAGAGCCGGGGATTTGGCGGCGACTTCTTCAATATCCATGCCGCCGGCCTGACTGAAAATCATAACCGGTTTGCCCGTGGCGCGGTCAATGACCATGGCCAGGTAGAGTTCACGGTCTATGGCCGCACCTTCTTCGATCAAAAGCCAGTTGACTTTTTCGCCGGAAGGCCCGGTTTGTTTGGTGACCAGGGGACGTTCCAGAATGGTTTTGGCTGTTTTAGCCAGTTCATCCAGGGATTGGACGACTTTGACTCCGCCACCCTTGCCGCGGCCGCCGGCATGAATCTGGGCTTTGACGACCCAAGGAGGACCATTAAGTGTTTTAGCTGCAGCAACAGCCTCATCCACTGAAGTGACCGGTTTTCCATTGGGAACAGGAATTCCGGTTTGTTTTAATAGATCTTTGGCCTGATATTCATGTAATTTCATAGGATTCAACCCCGCCAGTTGAATTAATAGATGATCAGAATGGCCTCTTATGTACTTTTCAGGCCGCCTTGTCAAGTGAATATTGTGAATGGTTAAACCATATTAATTTGTTATGTTTAATTAATCTAAAATTAATTATTTATATCTATATATTGGTAATAGTATATTATTCTGTAATCTTAAGATGAATACTCAGATAGATGTAGATTATTAGGCGAGACCCTTTATGGAGAACGAAAAATTAGGCGGTTGTATCGCTTATGAATGCATGGTTAGCATCTCACGATAGGCCAAACACAAATAGGATGCCGTCCTGAACGGTTACATTTTTCTTATGCTTGGAAAGGAAATATGCTAATAAAGTGAACCGTGGAATCGTAGTTTTTTCGATCCTATCGAAAAAACATTTAGGAGAATAGGAAATGCAGCCGGAAATCAAGCAAGCAGCGGAACTTATCGTAAAATCAAAATGCACTTTAGCCCTTACCGGGGCCGGGATTTCCGTGGAATCCGGCATTCCTGATTTCAGGAGCGCGCAAGGCCTCTGGTCCCGGTATGATCCTGGAGAATATGCCACGCTTTTCGCGTTTCAAAGCAATCCTGAAAAAGTGTGGCGCATGCTTAAAGAGATGGATGAACTTGTGACTCAGGCTAAGCCCAATGCCGCTCATCAGGGATTGGGTGAAATGGAAAGACTGGGTTATCTCCACCAGATCATCACTCAGAATATCGATAATCTCCACCAAGCCGGAGGCGCCGGGAATGTCATTGAATATCACGGCAATTCCAGTACGCTCTCCTGTCTGAGTTGCGGAAAACATTTTCAGGCTAATGAAAAAAGAGATGCTTTTCCACCGCGCTGCCTGTGCGGGAAGATTCTGAAGCCGGATGTCATTTTCTTCGGTGAAGCTATACCTTACGAGGCTATGACCCGCTCTTTTAAATTGGCTGCCACGGCCCAAGTTTTCATGATTATCGGCACTTCAGCCCAAGTCTCTCCGGCCAATACGTTGCCTGAAATCGCCAAACAGGGTGGGGCCAAGATCATTGAAATCAATATGGAAAGCACACATCTGACCCATTGTGTGACCGATATTTTTCTCCAAGGCAGCGCCGGTCAAATTATCTCCGATTTGGTGAGTGAATTGAAACGGGTTGCGGCCTGAGAACCTGCCTTATAGCCCGGGTTTTCTGTTGACAAAGCCGGCAAATAGCCTAAAGTACCTGGCTTAAATAAGACCTTATCCGACTGGACTAAGGCCAGGGATTCGGTTGGTTCGGCTTAAACAGTTGAGGAAAAGAAGTGGTACATCAAATCGAAAGGGCGCTTTTAGAAAAAACAGCTAGAGAGCTGATTGAGCCCATTCTTTTTTGTCTTCCCCATGCCTGTCGAGGAACCTTTTATTTAATTGGAAAACCACCTGATCTTATTGCCGAAAGAATCGTTACCGGGAGTGTCGATCGACAAAAAAACGAAATGATTTGGGGGCAGACCGTTTTTTCAGAGTTTGACCCGCCCGGCAGATCCTGGAGTCAATACCGGGATGAGCCTGGCCGCACCCCCCAGCCTTTGGCTTGGTGTGTGATGCATCAACAAGGCCTGACGAGTCCTGGAGCTGTTGATTTTAAGACTGAATCCGACGGTTCCGATACCGGGGCCATACTCCCTGATTATGATTGTTATGAGCCTGTTATGGTATCCAAATCACTCCTTGATTTGGATATTTACCCTTCAGCCGAATATCCCCGCGACCATCAAAACAAGGTGCTTTGGAAAGAGAGCGGTCAGGCTGTAGTAGGGGTCATTCAAATTCATTTTATTCCCCACTCTTTCAATTCGAGAGAGTCTGACATTCAAATCATCAAAAAATTAACCGCTTCCCTGGGAACAAAATTACTGTCTTTTCAATTGGGCCAGAATTCAGCCAAAGCCATGCAGCAAGTGACCAAGGAAAGGTTGTATGCCTGTAATATTTTGGCGGATTCTTTGCGCAATGCGATTACCAAATCGGGTTTGATTTTTTCGCTGATCAAACAGGAAATCGGATATCTTCGCACCCAATGGGAAAGCCTGTTGTTCGCGGAATTTAAGCAGAAAGATCAAAAAAAAGAAGCGATTAGGGATTTAAATGACCAGCTGGCCGTGATCATCTGCAATGACCCGACCTTGCTTCAGGATCTTGGCAGAGTTCAGAATAAATTTTTAGAGCTCTCTTTGCCCCCGGAAAAAGGGGAAAATTGGGTTATGATGCAAATTGAATCCAGGTGGCATGATCTTTTAAAAATTCATCCGCAGCCAAAGATTTTGGCGGATAATATTTTCAAATCTCTGGGGATCCTAAAAAAATCTTTATATTTTGGGTTGGATCCCGTGTTAATTGAAAAGTATGATAAAATTTCGGTTGAGTTAAAAAATGAATGGATTAGTTTAATTTATCAAAATTTTGAAAAATTTGATCCCGGTATGTTAAATAGAATAATTAGATTATTGGAAAATGATACCCTTAATATTGCATCCCGGGAAAGGTCTTGTCGCCGCTTGGTGCAGCTCAAGGCTCTGGCCGAAACCATGAATCAGCTCGAGCATAATACAAATTTCCTTTTACAACAGGTACTTAACGGCGGTACCGAAGAATTACTCGCTGAATATCTCGACCCATCCAATCATACCCCTTCTAAAAAAAGTATCACTCCGATAAAACCGAGTCCCGAACCTATCGGAGTACCTTTAAATTCTTGAAAATTTCTTGCAATCCATAAAGAATTAGATTATTAATAGCGGTTTTACTGCGTGAGAAAGCCGGGTTTGCGCCAGTAGCTCAGCTGGATAGAGCAGCGGACTTCTAATCCGCAGGCCGGAAGTTCGAGTCTTCCTTGGCGCACCAATTTTAGGCGATTATAGGAAAAAGATTAGGCTCTTCTTTGTTTAATAAGGCTCGGTAAGTAAAAATGAAATTTTTATTGACAAAAAAAGGTTTTTCGATAATAAAGGTAATGAAATCAAGAAGATTGGTTTAATAATAGTTTGAGCTGTCGCCTGATTTTAAGAATCAGGTATTTAAAGATTATTAATTTTTTTTTTGACTCAGCAACATGGAGCTGTCGATCTCATTAAAACGGAACTTGTGCAAAGGAGGTAAGTGCTATAAGTAAAAAAAGCGATGAAATCGGTATCAATGAAAAGATTCGTGCCAAATCGGTAAGACTGATTTCCGCCGATGGAACCCAACTGGGTATTATGACCCTTCGTGAGGCTCTTGAAGTGGCGGCCAAAGATAATTTGGATTTGGTTGAAGTCGCTCCGAATTCCGATCCGCCTGTTTGCAGAATTCTTGATTACGGCAAATACAAATACGAGATCAGCAAGAAGCAACAGGAAGGAAAGAAAAAGAGCAAGGCCATTCAGCTTAAAGAGATTCGTCTCCGACCCCACACCGAAGAACATGATCTCGGTTTTAAGATCAAAAATCTGAAAAAGTTCCTGGAGAAAAAAGACCGGGTTAAAGTCACGGTGGTTTTCCGGGGACGGGAGATGTCTTACATCGCCGCCGGTTTTAAGCTTTTGGAAAAAATAACCCAAGAGATAGAAGGCGTTGGCACGATCGAACAGGCACCTACCCGAGAAGGTTCGCGACTCACCATGGTTATCGTTCCGAGTTGATTTTGCGCAACAGGCCGGCGTTTTTTTTGTTTCGTTCCGAAACCGGCCGGATGAAGATTTCGATATGCGGTCTTTGCAAGACTGGGAGAAAAATATTTATATGCTTAAAATTTCGAGCAAAGTTTTTCAGGGAGGTTATAAAATAAATGCCTAAGTTAAAAACAAAACGGAGCGCCGCCAAAAGATTTAAAACCACCAGCTCCGGAAAAATAGTTCGCAGCAAGGCTTTTGGCAGCCACATCCTGACCAAGAAAACGACCAAGAGAAAACGTGGTTTACGCAAGTCGGGGTTGGTGGATCATGCGAACAAAAAGAACGTCGCGCGTTTGATTCCTTATTTATTCTAGTATTAGAAACGATCACCCGTCGATCCGGCAGAGGTGAAAAAATATCATTGATGAAAAGAGGTTGAATCATGCCAAGAGTAAAACGAGGCTTTAAGGCCAGACGGAGAAGAAACAAAATCCTAAAAGAAGCCAAAGGATTCCGTGGCGGCCACAGTAAACTTTTTAAAACCGCGGCCATTACCGTGAACCGGGCCAGGGCTTTTGCATATCGCGACCGACGGGCGCGGAAACGTGATTTCCGTCAGCTTTGGATTTTGCGCATCAATGCCGCCGCCAGGGAGAACGGTTTGACTTACAGCACTTTAATGGGAGCCATTCACAAAGCCGGCATCGCATTGGACCGCAAAGTCCTGGCCGATCTGGCGGTGAACGATCCGGCCGCTTTCGCCAAAGTGGTCGGCGCAATTAATTAAAAACGCCCCATTCTTTTTTTTGTTATCGCAATCCATAAGCCCCGCTTGTTTCCGACAACGGGGCTTATGCATGACAAAGACATGAGCATTGCGACATTCCTATGCCGGTCGGTACGATAGGGGGTGCGGTAAAAAATCAGCACCCCCGTGTTGTGGATGTTGAAGAGGATCTCTAAAAATATACTTTATCGTAAACGCGATGCTTTATAGCGACAAAGGATCTACCTTTTTATGAAAGAGCAGTTAAGAGCCCTTGAAGAAAAGGCCCTGCTGGAGCTTGAAAACGTAACAGACGCCTCCGCGCTTGAACAATTCCGCATTACTTATCTAGGGAAAAAAGGTCGACTCACAACCGTTCTCAAGCAATTGGGCGCGCTTTCGGCCGAAGAACGTCCCGTATTGGGCCAGTTGGCCAACCGCATCAAGGAAAAGGTCACCCAAGCCTTCGAGCAAAAAGAGCAGAACATCCATTCGCGGAAAGAATCAAACCGATCCGACCTGGATGTGACTTTGCCCGGCCGTGCACCGGTCCGGGGGAATTTGCATCCCCTAACCCAGGCCATGCAGGATGTCTGCGCCATTTTCACGCGCATGGGTTTCCGCATCGTGGAAGGGCCCAATGTGGAATTGGATTATTATAACTTTGAAGCTCTGAATATGCCCAAAGACCACCCGGCCCGGGATATGCAGGACACTTTTTATATCACGGATAACATTGTGCTGCGGACCCAGACTTCGCCCATGCAGGTGCGGGTTATGGAGAAACAGTCTCCGCCGGTCAGTATTATTTCGCCGGGCAAAGTCTACCGTCGCGATTCGGCGGATGCTTCCCATTCGCCCATGTTTCACCAGGTTGAAGGACTGTTGGTGGACCGGAATGTGACCCTGAGCGATTTGAAAGGCACTTTAACCGGTTTTGTGCACCAGATGTTCGGTCAGGATACGGCCTTGCGTTTCCGGCCCAGCTTTTTTCCCTTTACCGAACCGAGCGCCGAAGTGGATATCCGCTGCGTGATCTGCAAAGGCAAGGGCTGCCGCACCTGTTCGCACACGGGGTGGTTGGAAATTCTGGGTTCCGGCATGGTGGATCCGGCGGTTTACGGCTTTGTGAATTACGATCCCGAGGTCTACTCCGGCTATGCGTTCGGCATGGGTATTGAGCGCATTGCCATGCTGAAATACGGCATTGACGATATTCAGTTGTTTTATAAAAACGATATGCGTTTTTTAAAGCAGTTTTAGTTTCGATATTTTGGATAAAAAGACTAGGTACAATCCATGCGAGTCAGTCTGAATTGGCTAAAAGAATATGTGGATATCCGTTTGACGCCGGCAGAACTGGGCGAACGCTTGACCATGGCCGGCTTGGAAGTGGAAGCCATTGAGCCGATCGGTCAATCTCTGGAAGGAGTTGTGGCCGGACGGATCTTGGATTTCAAACGTCATCCCGACGCCGATCGTCTCTGGCTTTGCCAGGTCGATAACGGCCGCGAACAAGTCCAGGTTGTATGCGGAGCGCCGAATCTGGCCAAAGGCCAGATCACTCCTTTGGCTTTACCGGGCACGACTTTGCCGAATGGAATGATTGTTAAAGAAAGCAAAATCCGCGGTGAACGATCGGCCGGTATGCTTTTGGCTGAAGATGAGATGGGTTTGAGCGAAGATCACAGCGGCATCATGGTGCTGGGTTCCGATCTGAAACCGGGCCACGCGATCGCCGACCTGAATTTTGGCGATTGGGTCCTGGAATTGAATATCACGCCCAACCGTCCGGACTGGGTTTCCATTATCGGCACGGCGCGGGAAATCGCCGCTTTGACCGGTCAGCGTATCAAGCGGCCGCAAATCGTTTTACGGGAAGAAGATACTCCAATTGCCAAACTGGCTCAGGTGACGCTCGAAGACAGCCTGGGGTGTCCGCGTTACGCGGCCGGCATGATCCGCGGCATTGAAATCAAGCCGTCACCTTTTTGGATGCGTCAACGGCTTTTCGCCTGCGGCCTCAGAAGCATTAACAACATTGTAGATGTGACCAACTATATTCTCTTGGAGACCGGCCAACCCTTGCATGCTTTCGATTATGAGCAGGTGGCGGAAAAGCGCATTGTGGTGCGCCGGGCAACGGAGGGGGAGTCCTTCACGACCCTGGATTCCAAAGTCCACGCATTGAATCGGGAACACCTTATGATTTGCGACGGCCGACGTTCCGTGGCCCTGGCCGGCATCATGGGCGGCCTAAATTCCGAAATCAGTGCCGGGACCAAAAATATTCTGATCGAAAGCGCTTATTTTAATCCGCTCACGATCCGGCGCGGCGCCAAACGCCTGGGGATTTCAACGGAAGCCTCTTACCGCTTCGAACGCGGCATTGATATCGACGGCGTAGTGCCTTCCTTGCGCCGAGCCCTGATGCTCATGCAGCAATTGGCCGGCGGCAAAGTGGCCAAAGGTATTATCGACCAGTATCCCAAGATATTAAAAAAGCCCGCTATTCGCATGCGCACGGCCAAAGCCAATGCTTTGCTGGGCACGGATATAAATGCTTCCAAAATGGCGGAATATTTCAGGGCTTTGGAACTGGATGTTCTCGAAGAAAGACCGGAAAGTCTGCTGGTCCAAGCGCCCGGCTTTCGGGTGGATCTGGAACGGGAAGTGGATCTGATCGAAGAAGTCGGCCGCCTGGAAGGGTATGACCGCATTCCGGTTACTTTTCCGCCTATCCGGCCGGTCTCCCTTCAGGATTCTCCGGAAATGCTGCTCAATAACCGCATCCGTCCGGTCATGACCGGCCTGGGTTTTGACGAAATCATCACCTACAGTTTTATTGCGCCGGAAGCAGTCCGGGCTTTGGCGGCGCCGGAAAAGAGTCCGCTCAACAGCCTGGTTCATCTGCGCAATCCTTTGACGGTTGAACAGTCGGTATTGCGGAGTTCGTTGCTGCCCGGTCTTTTGGCGACCATTAAGACCAATGTTGCCTACGGCGAACATCATCTGAAGATTTTTGAATTGGGCAAAGTTTTTATCGCCAAAAAAGCCGATGAACTGCCTGAGGAAAAAAACATGCTGGTCACGGCTCTGACCGGTTTGGCTGAAGAAAAGGCCTGGCACAGCCCGGAACGCAAAGTCGATTTCTACGATATCAAGGGAACCGCGGAAGCCCTGTTGGGCGCGCTCGGTTTTGAAAACTTGGTTTTTAGAAACGCAACCGGTTTAATCGGATATGACGCGCAGGTCTGCGCTGAAGCAATTCAGGGCGATGCGGTCTTGGCCCAATGCGGTTTGGTCTCTGAAAACCTTCTGCAATTTTACGATTTGAAAGAGGCCAATATCTTTCTTTTGGAAATGGATCTGGATTCGATCAACCGAGTGCTGCCTGAAAAAAAACGTTTCGAATCGTTTGTCAATTATCCGGCGGTTTACCGGGACATCACCCTTTTGGTCGCCAAACAAACCGCCGGCGCCCAAGTGTCGGAGATTATCAAGAAGCAAGGCGGCGAGCTGGTGGAATCGGTGCGGCTCTTTGATCTGTTCGCGGACAGCGCTAAGCTGCAGACCGATGAAAAAGCCTTGAGTTTCCGGATTTGCTACCGTTCCCGGCAAAGAACTCTGGAAGGCAAAGAGATCAACCAGTTGCATGAAAAGATCATATTAAAACTGGGTCAAGAGACAGGCGGACGTTTGCGGGAGGGTTGAGCATTGGTGCAAATCCCTGAAGACAAACGCTATTTCAGAATAGGCGCGGTCAGCCGGATCATGGGGGTCGAGCCCTATGTGCTGCGTTATTGGGAAAGCGAATTCCCCCAGATTCGCCCGAGCCGGGCCGATTCCAAGCAAAGAACCTACCAGAAAAAAGACCTGGAGATCATCAGCGAGATCAAAAGGCTGCTTTACGAAGAAAAACTGACCATTGAAGGCGCCAAAAAAAGGCTCAAGGAAAAGATGAGCTTGTATGAGCTGACCGATCCCGGCCGGGTCGTTTCCGAAATCAAGAAGGAACTCAGGGATATATTAGAGCTTTTGGAAAAGTAATCGGTTTCCGTTTATTTGGAGCGCGAGCGCACGGATTCACGGTATCGATCCATATGCTGCTTAAATTGAGGATAAATCCAGACCGCGGCACTCACGGATAAAATCAAAAGAATGATCGCGATCAAACGCTGACGCTTGGTACTGAACAAAGCGGGAACAACCGCGCAAAAAGAGGCTAAGATCAAGCATAAAAAGCGAGCCGAGGGCGCCGGGATGATCATTCCCAAGACAATCAGAACAGAGCATACGATCAACAATGTTTTTGAAGATTCCGGGTTAAGCAAGGCAGACCCCTTTTTCGATTTTTTTTTATACAGTATAACCGCATTGCGTCGGGTTGTCAAAAAATCTTCTGTGCTTTCGCAAGTCATACCGAGCGGTCGTTGGTTACCGATAATCAAGAAAGAGAGACAGGCAATGAAATACTTAAGTCGAAAAAATATCTACAAGACCGTTCTCATCTTATCGCCTGGAAAACAACAGCATCAAAGAAATGCCGGGCAACTATAATTTTTTGGGAGGCATTGCCGATCTCTACCAGCTCAAATAAATCAAGATAGATCGCCCAAAATAAAAAAGCCCCCCTCGACAGGGGAGCTTTTGGTTCAAAATATAAAGGCAGGGCTTACAGCTTGGTTACATTCGCCGCAGCCGGACCTTTGGGGCCGGCAACCACCTCGAATTTTACCCGGTCACCCTCGGCCAGTGATTTGAAACCGTCGGCCTGGATCGCTGAATGATGCACAAAAACGTCCTTGCCGCCATCTTCGGCGATAAAGCCAAACCCTTTAGAATCATTAAACCATTTTACTTTTCCTTCTGACATTTTTACTTCTCCTTTGTTCTAGTTCTTTTGGGAACCATCTAAAAAATAACCGAATCATTCGGCGGGCCAGTCTGTTTGTTCATAAAAAAACCGCACCATCCTTATATAGGATATTGCGGTTGTTTTTACGTACGATCAAAACTTCAAACAAAAACTGTACCCTAATGTTTATAAGGATAAACGATCTATTCCGGAAATGCAAGAAGTATTATTGTGCTTATGCTGATTTATAAGAAAATCATAGTCATTTTATGTCTGCATCTTGTGGCTATTCGGCGATTGATGCACAATCATGGCATATTTTCATCTTTTGCCGGCCTTTTCGGATAATATTTTTATATGATAAATATTCAGCACTTATTTATTGACTATCAATCCCGGAGATTGGGCCGGCCTAATTCCGGGTGATGTGGTCACGGAATTGGCCGGCAAGCCGGTCACAAGTCAGGCGGAGTTTTTGCAGGTCATGGCAGGCTTGAAAATCGGGGAAACCTATTCCGTGAAAATCCGGCGCGGGGACCAGGATATAAAACTGGCTATTACGCCGATCGCGGCCGGCAGCGCCAATACGACGATTGCTGCTTCCAAACACCGGTCGACCGATTTCAACGTGCTCAAATACGCGATCATTGATCCCAAGGTGTTTTAGGGTCAAATCTTTAAACGTGACAGATTTGTATTTGGGTGTCTGATTTGTCAAGTTTAAAGATTTGACCCCAGCTCTTAAAGATTTGACCCCAGCTCTCATTCTAGCGGAAGCCGGCTGACGGCCCAACCTCGGGGGCGTGCCGCTGCTGGGCACCCCTCGGCAAAACCTATTTGACAAGGTGTGTCATAAGTGATACACTCGTTTTGGAGGTAAAAAACATGCCCCTTAAAAATCCAAGAATTAATGTGGTTTTGGAAAAACCCCTTTATACCGTAATCGAAAAGCTGGCTATCCGGGACGGGGTTTCTTTATCGCTCAAAGTGCGCGATTTGGTGAAGGAGGCGCTTGAGATCGAGGAGGATATCGCTTTATCTGCCTTGGCGGAGAAAAGAGAAAAAACTTTGAGCCGATCAAAAATACTCAAACATGATGAGGTGTGGACATCGTGACGTTCGATCTTCGCTATCATCCGGATGTTAAGGCGATTGATCTCCCGTTGCTTGACGGCAGAATGAAGACCCGTATCAAAAATGCCATTGAGACCCGTTTAGCGACCGCTCCGCATCAATATGGGGAACCGCTGCGAAAAACATTACGTGGATATTGGAAATTGCGGGTCGGAGATTATCGCGTCGTTTACAAAATAGAGGGAGCGAAAGCGGTTTTGATCTTAGCCATTATTCACAGAAAAAAAGTCTATGAAGCTGTTAATAAGCGCATTTGATAAGAGGTAAAACAATAAGAAAGCCAATTATGATTTCAGTCGCCCGAATCCTGGCGGCCCGGAAAACATGACATTGAATAGCTCCAGTTGTTGAGCCATCTTTCCTGAGCAGATCAGACTCCTTTTTCTTAATAAAAATCAAGCCAACCTAGCCAACAACGTTCCATTCGACTCAACTTTAGCGCACTTTAGGCACTTTCAACTTTAGGCATTTTACTGCTTACCCCTTGCCCCACACCACCAAGCCCATGGCATGGCGGCTGACTTCGTTGAAATGACGGGGGGTGATGCGGATATTCAGACCGAGATGGCCGGCGTCCTGAAACTGGATATCGGCCTGGTATTTAAACGTCTGTTTTTCAATGGCGCCTGTCAGGGTCAGGGGAAAGGTGGAGCGGTTCATGAATTGATTGTCCGGGTTCACCAAGCCGAAGTAGGCTTCCACGACCACGTCGTCAGGCGAAAGTTCGCTTAGGAATACATCGGCTTCCACGTGAAACTTGGTGCCCACTTCGACCTCGCCGATATTCTGCCAGCGAATGTTCTGGATCACGATATTGCCCCAATTAAACATGATCCGTTGCCGCCAATTGGAAGTTTGCTTCAGATATTCATGATTGTTTTCCAATAACTTGGCGCCGAGTTCGGCGGCCGGCAAATAAAAACGTTTCCAGTATTCATCCACCATGCGATGCGTATTGAATTGCGGGCAGAGTTTGTGCATGGAGGCTTTCATCATGGCGATCCATTGCCGGGGCAGGCCGTCCGAGCTGCGGTCGTAGAACAGGGGAATGATGTCGGATTCCAAAATATCGTAAAGGACTCTGCTTTCCAAATCATCCTGAAAGGTGTGGTCCGAATATTCTTCGCCGTTGCCGATGGCCCAGCCCAGATCGCGTTCAAAACCTTCATCCCACCAGCCGTCCAACACGCTGACGTGCAGAACGCCGTTGGCCACTGCTTTCATGCCGCTGGTGCCGCAGGCTTCATTGGGCCGCCGCGGCGTGTTGAGCCAAATATCCGCTCCCTGCACCAGATGGCGCGCGATTTCCATGTCATAATCTTCCAAGAAGACCATATTGCGGCGCAAAGATGCCTTGGCCGCGGTTTGCACCAGCCATTTGATCAATTCCTTGCCGGTGTTGTCTTGGGGATGGGCTTTACCGGCAAAGATGATTTGCACGGGATATTTTTCATTGGCCAGAATTTTTTCCAGGCGCTGGATATCGCGCAAGATCAGATCGGCGCGTTTGTAACTGGCAAAACGCCGGCCGAAACCGATGGTCAAGGCTTCGGTATTCAGGACTTCATCGGCAATGGCGAGATGACGATCGGAATGGCCGCGCCGGGCCAGTTGTTCTTTCAAGCGTTTGCGGGCAAAAGCCACGAGGCGTTCGCGGGCCCGGTCTTTGGTGCGCCACAATTCCGTATCCGGAATTTTTTCAACCCGCTCCCAGATCTTGGTATTATCGGGGTCCTCAATCCAGCGCGGGCCCAGATAACGATAGTAGTTCTCGGCCATGGGCGCGGAAACCCAGGAGGGAATGTGTACGCCGTTGGTGACATAACCGATGGGCAGATCGCTCTCGGCGGTTTTGGGCCAGATCTGATTCCATAAGCGCCGGCTGACCCGGGAATGGAGGCGGCTGACCGCGTTGTTCCAGGTGGAAAACCGCAAGGCCAACACGGCCATGGAGAATTCTTCTTCGCGCTTGCGCGGATTCATGCGGCCGTAACCGACCAATACGTCGAAACTGATGCCCATGGTCTTGGCGAATTCTTCGAAATAAGTCCTAATCATATCGGGGTGAAAAGTATCGATCCCGGCCGGAACCGGCGTATGGGTGGTAAACACATTGGTCACGCGCGTGTATTCTTTGGCCTCGTCAAAACTCAGGCCCAAGGTCGCTTTTAGTTCGCGTACGCGTTCAAAAGCGGCAAAAGCAGAATGGCCTTCATTCATATGAAAGACCGAGGGGTGGACGTTCATGGCCCGCAGCATGCGGACTCCGCCGATGCCGAGCACTATTTCCTGGCGAATGCGCATCTCCTTGTCGCCGCCATAAAGCTGGGCCGTGATGGTACGGGACCATTCCGTATTTTCAGGCAGATTGGTGTCCAGTAAAAAGAGTTTAATCCGGCCCACGCTGACCTGCCAAGCCTGGACCCAGACCTTTTCACCCTTAAGATCCAGGGTGATTTTAATCAACTGACCTTGCGGGTCGCGCACTAATTTCATGGGAATGGTCGGGAACTGGTTGACCGGGTAAGTTTCCATCTGCCAGCCGTCTTGAGTCAAATATTGACGAAAATAGCCTTTTTGGTAAGCCAGGGAAATGCCGGTCAGCGGCAGATTAAGGTCGCTGGCCGATTTAAGATGATCGCCGGATAAGATACCAAGGCCGCCGGAATAAATGGGCAAACAATCCGCCACGCCGCATTCGGCCGTGAAATACGCAATCATAAAAGGCGTTTTTTGCTTGCCGAAAACATGGGAGGCGGGTTTTTCCGCCAGGTAACGGTCAAATTTTTGTTTGACTCTCTCTAAGTGAGCCAAGAACCCCTCATTGACGGCCAGACTTTCCAACTCCTCTTGTTTCAGATGGAAGAGAAGCTCGACCGGGTTTTTATGGGTCTCTTCCCAGAGATCGGGATTGATCCTGCGAAAGAGCTCCTGGGCTTCATAATTCCAGGCAAACCACATATTTCCGGCCAGTTCCCTTAAAGGCAGAATGGGTTCCGGAATCTTGGGTATCACGTCGATGATTTTTATGGGGGTGGTCATGGTATGGACTCCATTATTTTCTTAAATGGTTCAAAGTTCACGGTTCAGGGTTGAAGAGAATAGAATCAATAATTGAGTTATGTTATGGGATCAATTATACCCTAAAAAGAAGCATCAAAGCCAATCTTTATAATGGGTTACTCTTAAACCGTGAACTGTGAACCGTGAACCTGGAACCTTATTTACGCATATTCACTGCAAAATCCAATCCAATCTCAGGTAAAAAATACCTGCTCAAAGGGCCCGGCCGTAAATCTCAGTCATTTCGCGCAGTTTTTGTTTTAATTCCAATGTGATTTGATTTTCCTGCAAGCGCCACTGCCAATTGCCCTCGGTCACGGCCGGTTTGTTCATGCGGCCTTCCTGGCCCAGGCCCAGCAGGTCCTGGATCGGAAAAACCACCCAGTTCGCCACGGACATCATGGCCAGGCGGATGAGGGCCAGGGGTAGCTCATGGGGCGGAATTTCCCGGCCAAAATATCGGAACAACCTTTGGCGGTCTTCGGGGAGGAGCTCATGCTCAAACCAACCCCGGATGGTATTATTGTCATGGGTGCCGGTATAGACAATGCAGTGCGGGATATGATTATGGAGCACATAAGGGTTGGTCGGCAAGTCAGAACCGAACGCAAAGAGCAGGATTTTCATGCCGGGAAGGTTGAAGCGTTGCATCACATCCTTTACATCCTGGGTGATGAAGCCTAGATCTTCGGCAATGACGGCATCGGCCGGGATCTCTTTTAAAATGGTTTGCAGAAATTCATCGACCGGCGCTTTGACCCATTTGCCGTGCACGGCGCTTTTCTTCGTAGCCGGAATCTCCCAATAAGCCACAAAACCGCGGAAATGATCGATGCGCAC
>RPPU01000013.1 GCA_003819975.1 Desulfobacteraceae bacterium | reverse complement strand
TGCCCCATATGGTGAATCAGCAATTTTTGGGGGTCCTCTTCCATTGGAAAAGAGAGTTTCAGCGCCTCTGCAATGGCGGGAGAAATCCAATCGAAAGATTTCACATGGGTTAAAGAAATGAAACACACCCCATCGGCAAATGCTCCGGCGCTATCCATTAAGGCCTGCTGGGCCAAAACGGTCTTCCCGATCCCGCCTAAACCGGTTAAACTAAGCAATCGACAGTTCGGGTCGGCCAAAAGTTTGGAAATTTCGGTGCGCTCTTTTTTCCTGCCTATGCAAAACCCCGTTTGCATGGATCTATTCGGTACCGACACGATCGGTTGATCTTTCCGAGAAACATCCGTTTGCGAAATGGTACGCTGTTTTTTAATGTCTTGATACAATTTTTTTAAGAATTCTTGAGGTTCTGTGTTAAGTTCCGTGCCCAGGACTTGAACGCATTCTTCATATTGGCGCAAAGCAGAGGCCGGTTGATTCATTTTCAAATAAAGCTTCATCAGACGCCCATGGGCCGACTCATCCAAAGGGTCTGTTTTTAGCCAATGACGGGCGTATTGAGCCGCTTGTTCATAAGCTTTCATTGAATCATGAAAATCAACCAGTCTTCCCAGAGCACCGATCAAGGCACGAGTTAAACCGTCGATTTGGGATCTCTTCCAATCTTCAAAAGGTTCACAATCCTGGAGAAAAAAACCCGCCATAAATTCAGCCCGATATAATTCAACGGCTTGGGCCAATGAATGGATGCCCGCGGGGTCTATGGCGCTCTCAGGATGTTCAGACGATTTATATCCCGCCGCGAGATCTTGAAACTGATTAACGTCAACCCAAAAAAGAGGGCTTCGAATAAAAACAACATGTTCCCGTTCAATTTTAAGAATATCGGGCCCAAAAAGTTTTCGCAGTTGCCAGAGCGTAGTCCTCAAAGAAGCGCGGGCCGTGTTTTGATCGAATTCCGGCCAAAGAAATGTGGCCAGCGTGTCACGGCTTTGGGGTTCCCGGTTCAAGGCCAGGTACGCGGCTAACGCCAGGGATTTGCGGCGGTTGATGGATAGAAGATGGCCTTCACGCTCAATGCGGGGTAGACCGAATAAAAAAAATCTCAGATAGGACATGTCTCTCCCTATCTTATCTCAGGCAGGTTATTATGAGAAACGTTCATTATTACAATTTCGAATGTTCTTTTCTAAAAATGGGACTATAGAAGATTATGAAAAGAATGTCAAATTTGATACTGGGCATGGCTTTTGCGATTAAAATCCTCTCCTAACAATAAAACCTTAGATATCAATAAGTTATCTTTTCTGCCGTTATACCGATTAAGATGCTACCGATATCCCTACGGAACGCGAGATTCCGACTTGTCCGGATTAAAGGGTCGTCATGGAGTTTGAGTCCAGGCTTTCTTGACTCCAACACAAAAAAACGTCGCTTACGACTTGTTCTTCTTGATTTTTTGAAGCCGTTTTAACAATTCTTTGGCTGTGGTCAGATTTTTTTCCACTTGCTTATAATTCGGGTCGATGGCGTATACCAGTTCCCATTCTTGAACAGCTTTGGATAATTCTCTTTTCGATAAAAAGGAAAAGCCCTTATCATAATGTTCCTGTTTATAACCGGCAAAATAGTCATCGATCTTTTGGGAATAAACCGAACACTCCTCGCAGGTTTTATCGTAACTCAAGGCATTTTCAAATTCTTTTTTGGCTGCAAGGAAATTTTTTGCTTCATAATGACCCTTGCCTCGTTGCAAGTGGCAGAGGGCCGCCAAGCCCGGCGCCTTATTATCATTCGGATAATTTTTAATACTCTTCTTAAGAACGGCTATGGCTTCCGGGTATTTTCCCGCTTCGTAAAGCTCAAGAGCCTGGGAATAATAACCCACTGAATCGTTCTCTTCGCACTTTTTAATATAATCCTTGCATTTTCTGCAATTCGGATCATAGCGCAGCGCTTCGCGAAATTCGTTTTTAGCGGAGCCGTAATCTTTTTTATCGAAACGCTCGAGTCCGATTCGAAAATTGCACTCCGCCGCATATTCCCGACAGAGCTTTTCGTTTAAGCCGCCCTTCAAGCTTTCCTGAAAAGCGGATAAAGCTTTTGAATACTCGCCGTCATAAAAAAAATTCATACCGGAGTTAAAAAATTCGACACTTGCGGATGTTTTGGCCCTTGTTTCGTCTTTCCGGGAATCGACAAGCCCGTCGTATGCCGGCTGAAAAACAAACGGATCAGCCGACCTCATTTTTTCCGTCATGGGTATGCGCACGATCATCCCCGGTCGCACCCGGGTCAAATCCGATAGAAAAGGATTGGCATTCATGAACAACGAATAATGGCTCAGATCGCCATAAAAGGCGAATACAATGTCCCGCGGGGTTTGCTTTGGCCTGATGGAATGTAAAATATAATTTCGGGGAAGCGCCGGAATGGAGAAATAGCCTTGATCCGAGGCATATTCGTTCAGAAAGTCCGCACCGAACGCCTGAAATAAATATTGTCTGGCTGCTTCTTCCCGGATTTCCCGGTCGTAGGAAGCATTCGATAATTTTGAGGAAAGCATTTTCAAGGCTGCAAAATGCTGCGGCCACGCCGCCAGCGCGTCTATAAAATGGCGTTCGGCCCCTTGTTTTCTGCCTTGGAGGATATCTTCAAGACCTTTTTGATAGGATTTTTCAGCCTGGACAATCGGCAAAAAATCTTTTTGAAGCCCCAAGTGCTGCGGCCAATAGCGCAAGGCTTCCGAAAATTTTTCCTCCGCCTGAATATCTACGGCGGCTTGCCGGTATTTCAAGCCCTCTTGATAGGCTTTTTCGGCCAGCATATATAGCATCGCCTCGGTTCTGCCGAGGGCATATAGGGTCATGGAATTTTCCGGGTCCATCCATAAAGCCGTTCGGTAATGGTTCCGCGCTTCGAGCCATTTCCCGTTTTTTTCAAAACGATTGCCTTCATTGAAAAACATCGGACTCTCATTGCGGGTACCGGCAACAGCCGCCGCGGTATTGAGCTTTTCCGTATCGATAGAAGTGACGCATCCGCAGAGATAGAAAGACAGATAAGCCGGCAATAAAAAAAAGCGGACGGCCCTCACGGCCGTTATCATGAAGGAATGATCAATCATTTCGAGAAGATCCCCTATTGCAATCCTTTTCGAAAAATATATGAGAAACTCCTATTTGTGTCAATGGAAAAGAACGTTCAGAAGAATCTTGACAATTCGGCACGATCGCAATAAATTTTCCATCCCGGAAGAAAAATAACTCATGAAGCAACGGAAAATGACCCAAGCGATGTTTGAATTCAAAGGATTTAAAAAATGGCTTGTCAAATACTTGGCCTTTTGGGTCAGTTTTATTTTCCTTGTCTATGGTTGCTTGCAATTATATCGGAACCATGCGCAAAATGATATCCATCGATCCGGAGTGCTTCTATCCAAACAAATCTCAAGCCTTATAACCCCCCCTCTATTAAAAAAAGACTTTCAAAACGTTCACGTTTTAATCGACGATTTCATAAAACGCGCGGATGTCGCAGCCTATGTCGTTTTGGATAGCGACAATAAAATCGTCACGTCGGCCGCTAAAGATAGTCTATGTTTTTCTCTTACGCAAATGCCGTCGATGATCATCCTCGATGATGTTTTTTCCAAAGAAATCCGCTCTTCCGCTAGTCGGAAACTGATCTGTTTTTCCAGCGGAATCCGATCGTCCGGCGCCCAGATCGGGCAGTTGCACTTCTCGCTGCACGCGTCGAAATTGAATCATATCGAAACAGGTTTTACAGCCCTTTATCTCTTCAGCGTCATGATTCTGTTATGGCCGGTGGGCGTTTGGGTTTATGTGAATCGTCATACGATCCTGAGATGGCCCTTATTTGGATATCGCATTCCAATACCGAATTTTTCTTTTCTCTTTTTGCTGAAAAATAGACTGTTTCGTCAAAAAAAGACGATCTCAACGTCCGCGGAAATCACGGATTCGAATGGAAATAACCGCTTATCCAAAACGATTTGGTGGATTAAACAATTTTCCACCATCACTTTTTTGCACCTTTATCGAAAAATCCTTGAACGGGAAGCTATAAGCCGTAACAAAAAACAAATAAGCCTCTGTCTGGCCGTCTGGTTTTTGATCAATCTGGGCGCCTTTTACATTTACCATACATCGGTTTCCGGTCTCTATTCCGCTTTTTATCGGAAAGGTTATTCTCTGACTTATGGGTTGGCCGACAAAATCGGAATGCCACTACTGCAAGAAGATCTGTTGAGAATGAACATGGCTGTCGGCGATTATGGCGGAGAACCCCGATTATTATCCGTGATCATAGTGGACCATCAAGGTAAAATCGTCGCCCACACCGAACCCGCGATGATCACGCACTCCTTGCCCCCTTTAAAAAATGCCGAAACCGTAAAAATCATGGAAGGAACTTTGTTTGAATACGGGCTAGGACCCGATGAGCGCACGGTCTTTCATATTTCCCGGGATATCCGCTTTTTAGACGAAAAAATCGGAAAAGTATATTTTGTTTTTTCATCCGAATTATTGCATGGCCCTATTCGTCGCTATCGCCTGTTTTTAATGATCGGGTTCCTATTCAATATGCTGTTGTCGGCGGCAATCATAGCCTGGATTATTCGGACTTCAAAAGCCAAGGCTTTGCAATCCCAAAAACGAATGGAAGGGTTGACGAAAATCGGCCCCTATATTTTACTTAATAAAATCGGACAGGGCGGCATGGCCGAACTTTTTCTGGCCGATTACCTTCGCGAGGACGGTTTCCGTAAAATAGTGGCCATAAAAAAAATTCGACCGCACCTGGCGGAGCATCCGGATTTCATTAAAATGTTCATCCATGAAGCCCGGGTGGCGGCGCTGCTGCGGCATCCCAATATTGTACAAACCATCGATTTTGGAAGCATCGAAAACGTTTATTTTATGGCCATGGAATATGTGGAAGGAAAAAACCTAGGCGAAATTTTGACGCGATTCGGAACGGGCTTGTCCATGGCTCAATCGATGTACATTATATCAAAAATCGCCCGGGGCTTGGACTACTCCCACTCAAAAAAGGACGATACCACCGGCGAACCGTTAAACGTGGTTCATTGCGACATCAGCCTGGAGAACATTCTGGTTTCATTTCAGGGTGAAGTCAAAATCAGCGATTTCGGCATTTCCCGGGCGGCCATCGGCGGAACCCGACCTTTGGCGCATGACGACACGATCAAGGGAAAACTCGCTTATCTTACACCGGAACAAGTATTGGGAAAACCGATCAACCATCAGACCGATCTCTATTCGCTCGGCCTAGTCTCCTATACGCTTTTAACGGGAAAAATCGCTCAAAATTTTAAAAGCGAAATGGACGCTCTGAAAACCATTCCCAAAATGGACATCCCTCCCATCAACGAAATCAAACCGGAATTGCCCATGGAACTGAACGATATCGTCATGAAATGTCTGGCCAAAGACCGTGAGCATCGTTATCAACATGCGCAGGAACTACATGATGATCTTACGCATCTAAAAAACAAACTGCATATCAACTATGATGAATCCGATATCGTTACGTTCATGCAAACTCATTTTTCCAAAGAAAGGCGGAAAACCGTCCAAACCAAATCCGGCGATAGTCCTCCAAAGATCATATCTTTGAACTGAATAGCTGAATGGTTCCAAAATGAATACTTTTATTTCCGGCTTTTTCAATATATTTTTCAGTATTCGCAGTCGATTTTATTATCCGGAAACCGAAAGAGAACTCGTAAGATAGATTTTATATTTGCATAATCATTTGATCTATTTTATAAAGTGAATTCTTTCCATCTATTTTACGGGAGGATAGCATGATGAATGTATTGGACTTATGGATAACTAAATGGACTCAAGAAACCGGTCATATTCTGAACAGAAATAAATGCTACGTTATTGGAGGGAGACCGCATTCCTTTGTTGCAAATGCTACCTTGGCAAATTTGGTAAAAAATTATGCAAAAGTCAGAGTAATTGACGTTATTAACCCGGATCCGGCGTATCGTTCTACATTAAACATGAAAACGGCCAAAATTCATCTTAATCCCTACAGGAGTATTCCGGATTCGGATTTTTGTAAAATCCGACCTCTATTGGGTTATACGTGGGACGCCGTAAAAGACAAAAACGGAGAAGAGCAACCTGTTTTCTGGCCAATCCAAAATTCAGACATTTTCATATTGTCGCCGAGCTGGTTGAATTTATTCGAAAATATTGATGACAAGGTTCAATCCAATTGCAATGTTTTTATTTTGACTGAAATGGCTGAACAACCTGATGATCGTTACTATGACCTGGAAATGCGTATTAAAACTCAAAACCGATTTATTAATGTCAAAAAATATTTGATCGACAAAAAAGATGCCGAAAAAATAACTAGCTACAGCGCCAGTTGGCATGTTCCTCATGTGAAATTATTTTGTTTTCATGTCGTATAATTTTTAAAGACAAATGGTTCTTCCAAGAATTATAGGTATATCATAATATCTGTTAAACGTATTTCCATTTATGGTATAAAACGAATCGAAATAAACCTTGATGGTATTTGCCAATAGATACTATAAGAATTGAATCGCGCTAATATGAAATTCATGAAGTTCTTTCATAAATGATTTCTCTTATAAGAGCATATGCCTTAAAAAATCAACGCATGATCAGAGTGGCATAAAGTATTTAATACTCCTGATAAAAATTAACGACTTGAATTTTTTACTAATGCCTATCGAACAATAAAAGAGGGTTTTTATGACAACTCATGTGTATTACATCCAAGAATATGAATTACTAAAAACAAGAATCATCGCCACGGGTATCAAGATTTTTGACGGGGAAGACGCCGGTGCCTTTTGCTCATTTTATCAAGATGACGGAATATTTTTCAGCAAAATCATGTATAAAAAATACCCGGACTTACTCAACTTTGTCTTTGAAACCTTCATAGATAAGATTGGCCGTACCCATGATGCCATCCTCATCAATAAATCCGAGCTGATCGGAACTCCTGAATTGCTTTTATCAACCGCTCTTCACGAATTATGTCATTTCCGTTATATTTATTTAATGCCGCAACGCGTGCTTTTTGATTACGAGAAAGCTATTATGAATATGAAAAATCAAAAGATGGATCCGAAAAAAATGGATAAAAAAATAGGTCAGGTACGATGGCTTAAATTTCATACCAATTGCAAAACCGATATTTTTACGGATATGCTTATGTTGCATTATCGGGAAAAAGGGTCTCTTCCTTTTCCGGATAAAATTTTATATGATCGATCTTTGTTTTACGAGCTGCGTGATTTTGTTAAGTTGAAGGATAGAAAAAAATATGAATCCATCACGGAAGAGAATATCATCCTTAACTTACTTACCGAGATTTGTTGAAAATGACGATAATCGTTTCCATTCATGCGCCTTTTTAAATATTTACCGACCTGGTCTTAATCTGCCCTACTAAGAGGCCTAATGTTTGCTCTAAATGAAATTGCATTAAATCGTCCAAATAAACGGGTTCGTGAGGTCGATGAACCCACGATTCGGCTGCGCCCAATAAAAAGGCCAAGGCGTTGTTGATGGCGTTTCTGATCTGCGGAAAATCCGGTCTGCCCCCGTTTTCTTTTGCTATTTGTCGCAATAATTTATCAAAATCAAACCGCCTGCCTCGATAAAAAATAAAGGTTGGAATGCGAAACGATCCGATCCGTTTTACGTTCTTCAATTCGGGATTACTCGAATAATAATCCGGTAATTCATTACCGGGATAGATTCGTTCGGGACCCTCAAATTGAATAATAGCATTAAGCGGTTTTTGCATTTCATTCCTCCCTTTGATGCATCTTTGAAATAATTTTTAATTGAAAACATTTTTACCGTATAGTCGATTTTTATAAAGCTCGTATCATGCAGACATCACGCAATCGTCACGGAATCATAACGCAAACGTCACGAGATGATCACAAAACAATCTCCTTGCTTCGTCAACTATTTTTCATGAATTCGATTATAGGTTTTTTTTATCTCAATTTGGTCTGAATTTATTTTCTTACGCTAAACTCTTCTCGATATAATTTTTACATATTAAGATTCTTCCTTGACAGGACAACTTTAATTACTTATAAATTTTCTCGCTTTAACCTTTATGATCTTAAACGGTCCGACGTTCTTTTCAAAAAGTCTCTTCCTAAAAAGAGCATTTATTTTCAGGATACTTTGTGACAGAAATGATTCAACATGTTTCGTTATTGCCCTATTTGGAATCTTCCAACGGTTTCAAATTAGAACCGGAAGTGTTTGCACCGGGTTCAGGCTTATCAAAAAACGAACCGTATCCTTTTCCGATTTTAAACGGCACAGCGTGTTTTACTTCTCTTTTGAAAGCTCGCGTCACAACTGATTGCGGCAGTGAAATCATAAAAGCGGTTATCTTGCAACAATCGGATACCTATCGCGCTCCAAACGATCCGCTCTTTAATCTCACCAATAAAACGATCGATCAATACTGGCAACAAGCCTTTGCATCTTTGAATGAAAATCGCTCAAAAAATCATTCGCCTTCACCAATCTTCCTGAAAACACAAATCGACCAAAAAAAACAATTATTGCCTTTTCAACCTCTCTTCGTTTGTTCATTCAAAAAAAGATATTTTCATCCGCCTTGCCCGATTTGCGGTTCTCCTTTGCTTCTTTGTCAAGATGACGCACTTCTGAAAAAATGGAATTTGCAACCTTATGAAACATCTTTAAAACGCTATCTTTATTGCGCCTCTTGCGCCCAAGAAACCGAAGCGGTCGAGTTTTTTATTCATCATCCGGACCCCTCCGAGCCTTCCCATCTAAAAGACGTTTCCGCTCTGATTCATGACTTCACCCGGCTTATTAAAAATTCAAAACCGGCGCCCGGATTTCCCTGTCGCGAATGCGCGGAAAATAAAACCTGCTACGGCCCGAATTTTCCGGCCTTATCACACCTCGCGCCTTATTCGTTTTATCCGTTTTATTTATTCCTGTTCAAAGACGATTCGCTGAATGCCGTTCAATTTTTAACTTTACTCTCCGGAGCCGGGCAGAATCAGCGGAATGGCTCCCGTCGGGATTATTCGGCAACGAATAAGCCTTCGCCTAACGATCCTATCCTTAACGCCTCTAAAATTCCGCATAGCTTATTTCCGCCCGGGAGCGACGAATATTTTCTTGAAATCTTCTATCTAAAACTTTCTTTTCTCTCGGAATTAGCGCATGTCCTTTTCGCGACCGAAAAACCGATTTCCTTCGCCTCTTTCCCCCGGTCCTTGAACCAAGTTAGGGTCAAATTTCCGGAGCAGGCGGGCTTATTGCCCGTTTTGTGGAACTTTCACATTCAAATATTCGATCTGGGCGAAGATGATTTTTCCTTAAACGGGCTCCCCAAGACGCCGCCGATCGACACTCTTTATTTTATAGCCAATGTCTGGTTTTACACATTGCTTGCAAACAATGTTCAGTCGTTCGATCAAATTCGGTCCGGGCTCAATCTCCTTTTGCCGGGCATGGACACCCCGGACGAATTGGCCCTTTTCAAAATGGATAACATCGGAAAAAATAAAATCTTTGCTCCGGAAAATATTTTCCGCGATCCTTCCGGTCATTCCGTGGATTTCAGCCGGCGCACTCTTTGGGAAGAAGCGTTGCACCTGGGTCGATCGCTGTTGATTGCGAGTCTGAATCGTGAAACAGAATGGTCCAATGAACGCTTTCTGCATGAACTCGATGGGTTAAAGGATGCAACCAGAAAAAGTCTTTTCGAAAAGGAACACCCGCCGATTGAAAAAAATCAAAAAACGAATGATCCGGCGATCATCGCTATTCTATCCGGCATCCTAGGCCGCTGGCAGTCGGCCGGCGCCGTGCCGCAAGGCGACCATGCCTCTGCGCAACCGAATACCCTACCGTCGGATAAGATACCGAGCGTAAGACCGAAGTTTTTGGATCAAACTTCAGCTTCCGATAAAAATGAAAAAATTAGTTCTTTTCCTCTGAATACAGGCAACGAATATATCCGGGAAACAACCCTTATTTCACCCTTACGGAAAGGTTCGCCCAAAAAAGAACCGAATGTCGTTTCCGAATATATTTCGGAAACCGTTATTATTCAGCCGTCTTCAAAAAAAAAGATAAAAAACTATGACCACCCCTAAGCCCATTTCCCTTAACCGGGCCACTGACGAAATTCGAACGCTTTATATCGAGAACCATGAACAAGCCGACCGACGAATCGAAGATTTCCTGTCTTCCGAGTTAAAGGCCCTTTCGGCTGCGCAAAAAGTGGAATATGTCAAAGCATTGGTTCTTTCACTCGATCATACCCATCCCGAGGCTAACGGTTCCGTTTCCGCAAGGGATGATGTGATCGCCCGCTTGTTTACCTTGGTTTTTGGAAAAAAAATTTCAAAAGAAGAGCTTTCGTCCGATGAATTATTGCAAAAACTGGCGGACTCGCTCAATACGATTTTTAACGCCTTGAATCAATTGATCGGCCTCATTAATAAGACGTTTGCGGGGCAGGCAACGAGTCAGGAAACGATTCGTCAGGTCATGGAGTTTCAATTGGAAGACCGGGAGCGATCGCAATCTTTGGAGACTTATCTGGGGCAGATTAAAAAGGCGTTTCTGGAAGTTCAGCAAACTTTTATAAAAACCACTCATAAAATGATCGAGGAACTTTTGCTGGAGCTGGACCCGGTCCGTCTGAAAAATGACAACGGCAACGGCCATTTATTTGAGGTCTCCCGCAAAGCCGAAGCGTTTAAACTTTATGAAGAGCAATTCGAAAAAATTCGGAAATGGTTTGAATCCGGACGGTTGACCCGGGATTTTTTGCGGGAATTCGAAAAAAATTGTCAAAAAATAACGCTGAATTGAACGATATTCGTTCATTTTTGAAACGAAATCCGCCGACAGCGCGACAAAAAATCAGAAGGAGTTATCATGGGATATCGAAAAATTCTTTTTATGCTATTTTTGATTTTAACGGCTTCCTGTGTTTCCGCTCCGGAAAAGAAAATTCCCATCGACAAAGTGAAGGATTTCAGACCACCCCCGGACAAAAAGACCGAACAACAATGGCTGTTCGAAAAAGATGCCATTCAACTATCGATCAAAGTCGACCCAAAACTGAACTACTACCAAAATGCATCGCATACGCTATCGATTTGTATGTACCAATTAAAGGACCCCAATAGTTTCAATCAACTGTCCGGAAATCAAAACGGATTGTATCAAATTCTGGAGTGCAACCTTTTCGATCCGAGCGTAACCGCGTTTAAACACCTGACTATTCAACCCGGCGAAAATCAAACCCTAAGTTTTGACCGGGCGGAAGGCTCAAAATATATCGCAATCGCGGCCGGTTACTTTTCTTTGGAAAAGGACAGAATCACAAGGTTGTTTGAAATTCCCGTCGACGTCAAGCATAGCGGTCTTTTTTGGAAGAATAAATATACGGTACCGCAACGTTTGAAATTGGAACTGACTTTAGGTCCGCAACAAATTGAAAAGATAGAACTTATAAAATGAAAAATTCCCGACCCGTTTTTTGGCATCAAGGTTTGTTTCTACAGCCGCATCATTTTCAGCAAATGGATTTGCACGCTCAATCCTTGCTGACGCCCTATCACCGGTTTCTGCAACCTCATTTTTGGGGTATCGGAAATTTGGAAATCAAGGAATCCGCCTTGGGGAGCCGAGCTTTCATTCTCGAACGGGCTGAATTCCTTTTTCCCGATCTGAGTTATTTAGTCTGTCCCGATAACACTCTGGTCGAACACCGCTCTTTCGATGAGGCCTGGACGGAGGGCGGCAAACCCTTCACTGTTTATGTGGGCATCCGCAAATTAAACGAATTCGGTCCGAATGTTACGGTGTTGTCCGATCCGGATAATCTTTCCGAAGTCACTACGCGGTTTGCGACCATAACCGAAGACGAAGAACTGCCGGATTTATATCAAGCCGGCCCGCCTGCTCAGGTTAAAAAACTGTATTATGTGCTGAAAGTTTTTTGGGAGACCGAAATCGAAAAGTTAAGCGACTATCTTCTGATACCGGTCGCTCAACTGGAATGGGCCGGTGAAGATATTATTCTTTCCCCACGCTTTATTCAGCCCTGCCTGAGCATTGCCGCTTCCCATGTGCTTTGGAAACTGGTCAATGAAATAAGGGACGAAATCGGCTCGCGCGGACGGCAAATGGAAGCCTACAAAAAAGAACGCGGCGTCCATACCGCCGAATTCGGCGCGCGCGACATGGTCTATCTGTTGGCCCTGCGGTCCCTGAACCGGTATATTCCTCTGTTTTTCCATTATACCGAGAAAAAAGACGCGCATCCCTGGACGCTCTATGCCTTGATCCGGCAACTGGTCGGCGAACTTTCTTCTTTCTCTGAAAATATAAATGTCGCCGGTGAAGAAAAAGACGGTTCACGCCTGTTGCCCAAATACGATCATGAGCATTTATGGAACTGCTTTTCCAAGGCCAGAACGTTGATTTCAAGACTGATGGAAGAAATCACATCCGGTCCCGACTATATTTTGGACCTGCTTTTTGACAGCACCTATTTTGTCGTCGAGATGACCCCCGCGGTTTTCGACAGCCGCAACCGTTTTTATCTCGTCATCGAATCCGAGGAAGACCCCCAATCTATTTTGAAACCTCTGACGACCATCGCCAAATTGAGTTCCCGCGAAACCCTGCCGTTGCTCATCGCCCGTGCTTTGCCGGGCATCAAATTCCAGCATTTACCCTTTCCTCCTCAGGAATTACCGCGCAGAACGCGGGCGCTTTATTTCGAGATCGATCATCACGGCACGCAATGGGCCGAAGTGCAAAAAAACAACAATATTGCCCTATATTGGGATTCGGCTCCCCGTGATTTAAAAGTGCAAATGATGATTATCGGGAGGTCCGCCTAATGCATCTATTATCGTGTTTTGTCGAAATCATGGCCTATGTTTCTTACTTCCTCAAGAGGGCGGCGGTTAAGCAACCGCCTTTCGATCAAGTCAAGGCCGACCTTCACCGGCTGATGGTTCAAAGTCAAAACAAACTGGCGCAAACTTCTTTTTCGCAGGAGGATTACGACTTAGCGCGTTTCGCCGTGGTGGCCTGGGTGGACGAAACCATCATGAACAGTTCCTGGAAAGAAAAAGGGAAATGGCAAAAAGAATTGTTGCAAAGAGTCTATTACCAGCTGAGCAATGCCGGCGATCTCTTTTTCGAACGCTTGAACAATATAGGACCCCATCAGAGAGACGTCCGGGAGGTTTATTACCTATGTCTGGCCCTGGGATTCAGCGGCCGTTATTGCAATCCGGGCGATGAATTTCTGTTAGAGCAATTAAAAACCTCCAATCTGAAGCTTTTGATGGGCAGTTCAGTCGGCATTCCTTCTTTGGATGTCGACAGCCTTTTCCCCGAGGCTTATCCTTCCGAATCCGGAATAATTCCGCCTCCGAAAAATATCGGTTTTTTTTCCACGGTCACAATGGTCGCGCTGGGCCTGCCGGTTGTTTTCTTTGTCGGATTGCTTTTGATATACTTTTTTATTCTCGACAGTATCGGTGAAAAAATTTTAAGCATGGTGCCCTAAGGTGAAAGATCAATTTATCAAAGCGTTAAAAGTGATGCTCGTCATCGTTATTATCCTGACGGTAATCGGTCTGATATTCGGAGCCACCCTGCTTCTGGGTTTCCCCTGGTGGCTCGGCTTTTTCTTTCTTTTCGGGTTTATCGGCTTTTGGCTGGGTTTTGTATATCTCCGCAAACGCTGGATCAAATACCGCGAAGAACGTTTTGTCAGCCAGGTGATCGAACAAGACAGCGCAGCCATCCAACACATGGGAGACACCGAAGAGAGCAGCCGATCCAAAGAACTCCAAACCCGTTGGAAAGAAGCGATCGACACCCTTAAACATTCTCATTTGAAAAAACATGGAAATCCTCTTTATGTTCTGCCTTGGTATATGGTCATCGGCGAAAGCGGTTCCGGAAAAACGACGGCCATTAAAAGCGCGCGTCTTTCTTCGCCTTTCGCGGAAGTCATGCATGCTGCCGGCATTTCCGGCACGCGCAACTGCGATTGGTGGTTTTTTGAACAAGCCATCCTGATCGATACGGCCGGCCGCTATACGATTCCCATCAATGAGGTCCCCGACAAGGATGAATGGCATCATTTCCTGGTGCTGCTTACCAAATTCCGCAAGCGGGAACCCCTGAACGGGTTGGTCATTACGCTGGCGGTCGATAAACTGCTTGACTCCGCTCCGGAAAACCTCGAACAGGACGGCCGTAATATCCGCTTGCGCACGGATGAGCTGATGCGGGTCTTGGGCGCCAAGTTCCCGGTTTATATTCTGGTGACCAAATGCGATTTGATCCAGGGCATGAATCAGTTTTGCAATCACCTTCCGGAAAAATCGCTTAATCAGGCCATGGGCGTCATCAATCCGAAATCGACCGCCTCTATTTCCGCATTCCTCGGCCCTGCTTTTCATACGGTTGGAGAGCGTTTGAAAGACATCCGCTTGCGTCTTTTTCACAAACTCAGCCAGCCCATTGGTTCCAAAAAAACCGACCGGGACCTTGACCCGGAACTATTTCTTTTCCCGGAAGAATTCGAACGACTCAAACCCGGTCTGGAAGCTTTCTTTAAAGGCGCTTTTCTGGAAAACCCCTATCAGGAAACCCCTATTTTACGCGGCATCTTTTTCAGCAGCGGCCGTCAGGAAGGAACGCCTTATTCCCATTTTCTCAAGGAGTTGGGATTAATCGAGGCTCGTGAGGTTTTACCCGGCACGGGCAAAGGCCTTTTTCTGCATGATTTCTTCTCCGGAATTTTACCTAAAGACCGCACGCTCTTCGTTCCGACTCAGCGGGCTCTAAATTGGAATCGCATTACCCGGCATCTGGGTTTGACGGCCTGGATCGCCATCGGCATCGCTCTCTGCGGAATCTTGAGCTATTCTTTTGCTAAAAACCTTAAGACCTTACGGGATATTTCCAGGGATCTCTCCAACCCGCCGGTCCTGCAAGGCGAAATCCTCACCGATGTTTCCATTATGGATCGCTTTCGTCAATCCATTGAAAACGCCCATGCCCAAAACCGCAATTGGTGGATACCCCGCCTGGGTTTGCATGAAAGCCGCAATGTCGAAACGGAATTGAAAGAGAAATTTTGCAAACAGTTCAAAACCGGCTTTTTAATCAAATTCGACCGGCAGATTGCCGACCGAGTCGGTATGTTCTCGAATCGAACTTCGGATGAAGAGAACGGTTACCATATCAGCCACTTGGTACGGCGCATCAACTTACTGCGCGCCTGCCTGAAAAATGAACCCCTGGAAAAGCTCCAAGAAATGCCCCAACCTTCTTACGAACCGGTCGCAACGGTTGCGGCCCAACGTTTGGTGCCTGAACTGCGCCAACGCTTTGAGGCCCTTTATGTTTCCTATCTGGCTTGGCAGCCCGATAAAACAATCCTGAACGAAGAAATGAACCAACTGCATACCTGGCTCAAGCATGCCCTGATGGTCGAGGGAGCAGACTTGAAATGGCTGGTCACTTGGGTCAATCAGAACCCAAACCTCGAAAAAATCAACCTGGAAGATTTTTGGGGAACGGAATCGACCAATGCGGCCCAGGTTTTCATTGAACCGGCGTTTACCCTCAAGGGCAAAGAAGAGATCGACTCCTTTTTGAAAGAAATTGAAGGCGCGCTTTATGAGCCTCTGATCCTGGCCGATCGCAAGAAAGCTTTTTACGATGGCTATCGTAATAGTTATTACAAAGCCTGGGAAAACTTTGTCATCGCCTTTCCGCAAGGTATTAACCTTCTGCAAAACAAAAAAGACACCTGGCAGCAAATCGCCATGAAAATGGCAACCGACCAGGGACCCTATTTTATGCTGTTGAAAACCATGCCGGAACATTTAAAGGTTTTTGACGACTCTTCTCAAAATAATTCGCTAACCCCGGAATGGATCAAGGTCGTTTTCAAATACGAGAATGCCCGTTTGAATGCCGCTATTCAGGAAAACCTTCTAAAGGCCGGTGCCTTGGGAAAAACCGTTCAAAAAGGCAAAGAAATCATCGGAAAAATAGATAAAGAAAAACAAAAAAGCCTGGCAGCCCTTGAAACGGCCGGGAAAAGCCTACTGGATTATCAAAACGCCCTGGCGCAAATTATGACCGCCGCCAAGTCGCGGGCAACGGTTTTTCAAATGCTGACCGATACCTTTAATCAAGATGCGGCTACGGGCGAATCGCCTTTCTTCAAAGCTCATAACGGTATTAATAAAGTCAAGAATTCCCTTACCGGCACGTCCGCCGAACAAAAAATATTTTGGCAATTGGTGACCGGCCCCCTGGATTTCTATTGGTCCTATTTCTCCAAAGAGACCGCTTGCCATCTGCAACTCATGTGGGAAAAAGATGTGCTGGTCGAAGCCCAGGGTCCGGCCAACCAGATGAACCTCAATAAAGTGATTCTGGGAGAAGAAGGTTCCGCCCTTAAATTCGTAAAAGGACCGGCTGCGCCCTTTATCGGCACCGATCCCGGCCGGGGTTTTTATGCCAAAAACAACCTTGGTAAGTTTATCGCTTTTGAGGGCGGTTTTATGTCCTTTTTAACCCAGGGAGCCAGAGCCCGAGCCGGCGCTCCTCTTAAAGAAAATTATAGCGTGACCGTCACCCCGCTCCCGACCTCCGCCAACCCCAATGCTTTGGCTCAACCCCATGCCGTGAATTTGAAACTGCAATGCGCGACCGAAACGCAACAAGTGATCAATCGCAACTATCCTTTGAAAAAAACCATCGCCTGGTCGCCTCAAAATTGCGGAGATGTCCTATTCGAGATCGAGATAAGCAATCTGGTTTGCACCCGCAAATATACGAACCCCATGGCTTTTGCCAAATTCTTGGGCGATTTCGCCAGAGGCGAACGTATTTTTCGGGCTGAAGATTTTCCGGAACAAGCACTCGCTTTAAAAAATTTAAACGTCAAAACCATTCAAGTCAGGTACGAATTTTCAGGCCATCAACCCATTCTGGAATTGTCGCGATCGACTCCTGAAAAAGTACCCTGGATCATAGCCAAATGCTGGGAATAATGAACCATAACGAGGAATGGCTCTGGTGCATCTCCGGAAAACACCCGGTGGCCAAGGACTATTTCAGTCTCGGTGCCGAAAACCCCCTGTTCAAAGCCTTCTCCGATTGGGCCGGAAACGGTTATATGAAATGGCTTACGCAGTCGAACCGGGGAGTAAGCCGCAACTCTTGGCGCTTTTGGGCTAAAGGCTCGAAAAAAAACCAACTGATTTGCGGTATTGTCAAAGACAGCGGCGACCAGTTCGGCAGGCTTTACCCCCTGCTCATCATGGGCTCAGGCTCGCTCAAGGACTGGGAATCGCAGTGGGATTTATTGCCTTTGGCCTTGGACAATATCTGGGAAAAAATGGAATACCTATCGATTAACAGAAGGTTAAGCAATCTCAAGCAACTGGAAGAAGAAATACTGCAACTCCAAGGCCCTTCGAACGATTGGCCCGCTTGGAAGGCCCTCCAGGAACAGAGCTACCCCATGATGCACGGTCATTTATATGAAACCTTGTCAAAAGGCTTGAACGATTTTTGGAAAAGCTCGGATTGTCTGATTGCCTTGAATAACCATTTTCTATCCGAGCCACTTAAAATAACCGAAACGTATCATGCTCTTTTAAAAGATCGCCTGCCCATCGTGCCCAATACCGTTTTTATGGGAGGCGTTCCGGAAACCACCCGGATCGGCATCTTCGGTCGGGCTTTAGCGCCGGAAGATTTCGTTAAATTATGGTCTCCGGAGACAACATCTCTGATTGGAAGATTTTGACATTAAGGCTATCTTCCTTAATGGGAAAAGCCTTTTCTTAATCCTGCCATCAGAGTGTAAAAAAGAAGAATAAAAATGTGACTTTATTTGCACAATTATCATTCTGAGACATCGGCGTGACGCTTATGTGACGAATTTGTACGAATGATCTGATATGGCATGTCACTATAATTTACATTATAGCTGCACAAAAAAAGGAGTTGAAATGGATAATGTTCGGGAAATGATCAAAGCCGGTAATCTGGCCGAGGCCCGAAAATGCCTGAACGATAAAGTCAAATCGAGCCCTTCCGACTTTAAAGCCAGAACATTATTGTTTCAAGTCCTGGCCCTTTATGGAGAATGGGATAAGGCCCGGCGCCAATTAGAGCTTGTCGCCGGACAGGATATGGAAAAAGATCTGGGCGCTCAAGTTTACCTCAACCTGGTCCAGGCTGAAAAAGAACGGCTTGAGGCCTATCAAGGCAAAAAACAGCCCTCTTTTGTCCCGGAACTTCCTGCTTATTTTGACACTTACGAAAACGCTCGTAAAAAAATGGAACACGCCGAATGGGAACAAGCCGAAACCCTATTTTCTCAAGTTGAGGCGCAACGCCCCCTTATCTCCGGAACATTAAACGGTCAGACCTTTTCCGGCATAAGAGATACGGACTCCTGCTTGGCCTATTTTCTGGAGGTTTTTGCCCACACCCGTTATCTGCGCGTTCCGTTCGAATGTATCCGGGAATTATCGATCGAGACACCCAAAACGCTCCTGGACCTCTTGTGGATACCGGGACGGATCACAACCTGGGAAGGATTGACCCTGAATGGTTTTCTGCCGGTTCTTTACGCGGAATCCTGGCTGCAGGAAAACGATCTTTTAAAATTAGGCCATTCGACCGAGTGGTTGCCGTTGGGCAATGGTTTCTGCAGGGGGATGGGTCAACATGTATTCCAGGTAGGTGAAGAAGAAATCGGCCTATTGGAAATCCGGGAAATGGTTTTTAATAATAGGGTTCCTTTGGAAAATAAGCAGTAAGCCGAATTTTATGTCATTTCGACCCCAGGGAGAAATCGTACAGGTGTTTTCATTATAAGGAGCAACACAAATGAATGATAGGAATATACGATATCTCGCTTCGCTCGATATGACAAAAGCCGGCATTTCGAATACTCCTTCTGTCATTTCGAACGCTCCTTCTGTCATTTCGAACGCTCCTTCTGTCATTTCGAACGCAGTGAGAAATCGTACCTGCACTCATTCGCTTTCTCCGTCTGTCATTTCGACCTCTCCTTCCGCCATTCCGAACGGTCCTTCTGTCATTTCGAATGGTTCTTCCGTCATTTCGAACGCAGTGAGAAATCGTATCTACACTCATTCGCTTTCTCCGTCATTTCGAACGAACGTGAAAAATCGTAAAGGAATCAACCGTGAACCTAATAACTTGAGTTGTGTATACACAATTTTGTGCTGCTTAAAACTGTTTCGTGGTTAAATTCTTTTTCCTCGACAGGTTAGAGTGAACAAAAAAGCCTATGACCATAACCCAAGAAATCGATCTTAATCTCATTTTGACTCCTATTCCCGGCGAAACCCCGGCCGGAGTCTATCTACGCTATGACCCTGTTTATGACGCCATTGCCGAAGCGCGGCGCGCCGACGATGACCTGAACCGCGGCGAATTGCAACGCGAAATCAAAACTGCGGATTGGGATAAAGTCATCAAACTCTGCCTGGAAGCTCTTTCGCAAAAAACAAAAGAT
>RPPU01000012.1 GCA_003819975.1 Desulfobacteraceae bacterium | reverse complement strand
CGGTCATCAGCCTGTCGCTTTTATTCCTCTGGATCACTTTTTTAAGGGTGCATTGCCTGAATATGAATATCAGCTTTTTTTCCGATAAGCTGAAGGAGGCGAAAAAAGAGAGCGGGTTACTGCTTATTCTTTTTATAGCCGTCGTCTCTATGTTGCAGGGTTTGGGGGTCATCAACATCGACGCGTTTTATCTGGCCACCCGTTCCTTTTTCATTTTAGCCTTATGGCAAAGCGTCGCCGCGTTTATTCTTTCTTTTATCAAGGGCTGGCCTTATGTGTCTCTGCTCGTCGGCTTGATGACCGTCAGCAATTGGATTTTCGCCTGGGGGACCTATGTCGAGAATTGGAAAATTTACGACTCTTCCGGCGCTTTTAAGCTTATCCCGATCGTGATCAACGTTTTTATCATATTGATCAGCGCCATTATTAGAAGAAAAAAGTAAAAAAGCGGCCTTGATGCCCCATAGCTACATTGACGCTAAAAACGTATTTTTCAATGAAAAACCAAGGATTTTTTAAAAGGATCGGATCCATATCTCAATAAAGTTCCCCTATGGAACCCTTTTAACGAAAAGTACTGCAAAGAATAAATGGCTCTTGACACCCGCTAATATTTTCCCTATATTTTGCGCCTCAAAAAAGAATGGATGGTTATATATCATTTCTTAAAAAGGAGATGCCGGCCCAATGAAAAAAAACAAGACCCCGTTCGATTACGCCTTGGCCAACCCCATCACCAGCCTGGTCGATAAAGCTCCGTCTGATTTTACCCGAAAAGATATGATGCATGTTTTCGAGGAAAAGCAAATCGAGCGCATCGGATTTCATTACACGGCCATAGACGGGAAACTCAAAGAGCTCAAGATACCCATCTCCAATCCTCGTCAATTGGAGACGATTTTGGCTGAAGGAGAACGGGTGGACGGATCTTCCCTGTTTAAAGGCATGGTCGATGCATCTGTTTCCGACCTCTATGTGGTGCCTCTTTATCGCAGCGCTTTTTTAAATCCTTTCGATCCCGGCAGTTTGGATTTTATTTGCCGGTACATTACCAAAGACGGCGAATTGGCGCCTTTTGCGCCCGACAATATCCTTAATAAAGCCTACCGGATTTTTCAGGAGCGGACCGGCCTGGAATTGCATGCTTTGGCCGAATTGGAATTCTTTTTGATCAGCGACAAAGATCCCTCTATCTTTCATGCGCAAAAGCAGCACGGCTATCATGCCGCCGCCCCTTTTATCAAAAGCGGAACCATCATGAACGAGATGATCCGTCACATCACGCAGATCTGCGGCAATGTGAAATATGCGCACTCGGAAGTCGGGTATATCGAGTGTATTCGCAGCGATCTGCCGGAAATCCGTGATAAGAGCGGCGAGCAACTGGAGATCGAATTCCAACTCCGGCCCATGGAAGAGGCGGCCGACAACGCCATATTGGGCCGTTGGTTGATCCGCAATATCGCCTATCAACACGGCAGCGTGGTGACGTTTGCACCCAAGATAGAAGAAGGCGTGGCCGGTAACGGCCTGCATTTCCACATGGCCTTGGTTAAAGAAGGCAAAAATGTCATGAGCGACGAACAGGGCTCGCTTTGCCCTGAAGCCCGTAAATTAATCGGCGGATTGTGCCGGTATGCCGAAACCTTGACTGCTTTCGGTAATACGGTATCGGCCGCGTATTTGCGCTTGGTGCCCAACCAGGAAGCCCCGACCCGGATCTGCTGGAGCGACCTGAACCGTAGCGCCATGATCCGCGTGCCCTTGGGCTGGTCCAATGTGGATCACCTGGCCAAAAAAATTAACCCGCAAGAGACTGAAGAATTCAGGCGCGCCGGCGGCCGCCAGACGGTCGAATTGCGCTCACCGGACGGCAGCGCGTTTGTGCATCTTTTACTGGCCGGAATGGTAATGGCGGCCGAATGGGGCTTGACCAACCCGGCCGCCCTGGACCTGGCCCAGAAGCTGTACGTCACCGGTAATATTTTCAAAAACAAAGAACTGCTGAATTCCCTGCAGGCCCTGCCCACCAGTTGCGTGGAATCCAGCCGGGCATTGCTCAAGCAGCGTGAGCTCTATGAACGGGAGGGTGTTTTTCCGGCAAGTATCATCGAGTATATAGCCAGACTCCTGCAAAAAGAGAATGACGAAGGCATGAATCAGAGGCTGGTCGACCTGCCGGCCGACGATCGTTTGCACGAAACCCGCAAGATCATGCATAAGTGCTTGCATGAACAATAAGATTTGAAAGTGATCCCGCAGCCAGAAGTCGGAAGCCAGGGATCAAGATAGGGGTCAAGGGGCCAAGGGTAAAAACAAAGAGCATTGAAACCAAATTAAGAAGACTCGGAATTTAAGCAAGGACTGCGGTTCAAGGGGTAGGGGCAGGCCCCTGTGCCTGCCCAGCATGATTCTATAAATAAATATCGAACCTCGAACCTGGAATATCGAACCCCGGAAAATAATGCAACTCTACTATTGGGACAACTTTTGTCTCGGACATTCCCTCGCTCTGAAATCCGTTTTCGGGTTATTTTGAATCCCGGCGCCTGTATTCTGCCTACCTGAGCAGCAACGTATGCATTTCCAACTGTTCTGATGGTGATAAAAACATGCCGTAAAAGGCTCAGCGGTTGCGATCTTGTTTCTTAAAGAGAGTGAAAATGAAGCCTACCAACAACAAACAAAACAGAGGCAAGGTCATGGGAAATCGGGAGCCGAATTGCTCGGCGCTGATACCCATGAGGAACGGGATGACGGTGGCGCCGATACCGCCGGCGCCCACCAGAATGGAAAACAGGGTTGCGGAACTTGAGTTTTTGTATTCTCCGCCATAGGAGAGCACCAGCGGCCAAATGCTTGAAAAAAATAGGCCCATGAGAAAGATCGAAATCCACATCATCAGGGTATGGGTGAAGATCATGGATATCAGAATAAGGGCGGAAGATAAAAACGACAGAAGAATAACGAGCGCGGAATTTTTATATTTCAAAATAGCCAGTCCCATAACAAAACGGCCGATAGTCATGGCCGACCAGAAAAGAGCGACCGCCAGGCTGCCTTCCAGAATGGTGAAATCAAGATTGTTTTTTAAAAAGGTCGACATCCAGCCCCAAGCCCCGATCTCGGAACCGGTGTAAAGGAACATGCACAAGATAATGAACACAAATTTAATATCCTTGATCAGATCTTTAACTTCTGAAAAATGAATGCCTTCATCCGACTTTTTTAAGTCCATTTTCATATACGCTAAAATAAGCAAAAGAAGAAAACAGAGTATTCCGCAAATCAGATACCAGATTTTCCAGCTTATTTCATGAGTCACAATCAAGGCGGAAAGAACCGGCCCAATGACGGCGCCGATCCCGAAAAAAACCTGCAATAAGTTGATGTGATAAGTCTTGTTGCGGGTGTTGATTTCGCCCACGATTGAATTGGCCAAAACCTCCACGACTCCGCCGCAGCCGCCCGAGAAAAAAATCAAAAGGCTGAATACCAAGTAATTAGGGGCAAGAACGATTAATACCAGGGAAACGGCATAGCCGAACAGAGCAATGCCTAAAACTTTTTTCTTGCCGAAAAAATCGGACAAGAACCCGCCGATAAATATGAACAGAACAAAACCCGAAAAACTCAGGGTAAAAACCGTGCCCGATTGCGCCAGGCTCAGCTGAAACGTTTTTGTGATCTCAATCAACAGGGGACTGGTGGAAGTCAAGACAATGGCAAAAAATAGGATCAGAAGGGCCATTAAGATATTGATGAATGGGATGTTCATAATTTGCTTCCGACTGATAATGAAAATATTCTATAGATGCTTTTCCATATTATTACATAAAATTTTCTTTTAAAAATTACAAATTCTCTATTATTTAAGGCTAAAAGTCTATTTGATAATCATTTCGTAAAGTTCACTTAAAATGCATTTCAGGAATATGGAATTTTATATGATTTCTCCCTGCGGTCGAAATGACACGATCAACGTTGTTCATTAACTGAGGACGATTTTGCCTCCGATGTCATTTCGACGAGCGCAGCGAGGAGAAATCGTATCCTTTTTAATGCAACGTTAGGGTTTTCTCTCTTGGTTCAACCGGGAAATAAATCTTATTATTCATATATAATTTTAATTGGAAACACAACCCCTAAAACGAAAAGGGCGGGTTTTAAAAACAATTTCAGAAAGAAATTGTGACCCGCCCCTTCGGCGCATCATGGCTTGTTTAAAAAAAAAATAAAAACTAGGCTTCTTTTTCCAAACCTTTGTTCTTTTTAACCTGATACATGGCCTGATCGGCGCGGTGGATCAGTCCTTCGATCGTGTCCTCTTTCAGCGCCAGGGCAATGCCGGTGCTGACGTCCACGTCCACTTCTCCTTTTTCATAAGACATAAAACGCTTTTTCTTGAGCTTGGTTTTGAAACTGGAGATCTTATCGCGGACCATATCCTTGGTCAGATTCCCGATGATCACCACGAATTCATCGCCGCCGTAGCGGGCCATGAAGTCATCGGACCGGAAAGTCTCTTTCAGGGTCTGGGCCACTTTTTTCAAAACCTTATCGCCGGCCACATGCCCAAACGTGTCGTTAATTTTTTTAAAAGCATCCACGTCGAAAATCATCAGCGCAAACGGATCGCCGCCGTCGTTAAAAATTTTTAAAACGTCGTTTAGTTTCAGGTCGAACGCCTTACGGTTATAAAGTCCGGTCAGGCCGTCCTTCATGGCCGCGGTCTCGAACGCTTCGGCCTTGCGCGACATCTCCTGGGCGTCTTTTTCAACTTCCACGATGCGTTGCTTCAATTTTTGAATATTATCCTGCACCATCCGGGTCTTCATCAAATCTTCTTCTTTTTTCTTTGTAACCAATTGCTTGATGGCGTTGATTTTGCCCAGGATGGTGTTCTTCAGATCATCGATGTTTTTGAAAAGGTTGAACGAATCGGAGATGGTGCCCATTTCGTCATTGATTTTCATCTCGAAATATTCGATGCGTTTGATGTTGTCTTCATGGCCGAATTCCTTGCGCAGGGTGTCCTCCAGCTCCTTGACCTGACTCATAAAAAGAAACAACAGGCGGTTGACTTGCTTGAAATCTTCGGAAATCCGCGCCCGTAATTCCTTGAGAAAGTCCAGAAACGCGTCGGTCGGCTCCGCCACCAGAATGTTCTCAATATCCTCGGGGCAATTGACCTCGATGCCGGCGGCCTTTTTGATCATAGCATTGCCCATGGGATAAAACTCTTCCATTAAAACGATCATGACTTTGCGCAGGCTGCGGCACGCTTCCATCAAACGCTTTTGCAATAATTCCGTTTGGGCATTTTTACCCTGATCGCCTTCGCCGACTTTTTGGGAAACCAGCTTTTTTTTCAACTGGGAGAGCCCCGATTCGATCCGGTCCAAGTCCAGGGGCTTATCGATCTGAATTAAATCTTTAATTTGCAAATAAGGTTTTTCCAAGTCAGGTTGGTTGATTAAAAGACCCAGAGTACCGACCACCTTTAAAAGGCATTCCTTTTCGTCCTGATGCATCCGCTCGCTGTCCAGATACTCTTTTTTAAGCTTTTTTACTTCAGCCACCAGGTCTTTTTCCATGGCATCCGATCTCCTTTGCATTCATTCAAAAAATACCCAAAAAGCCCCTTTTATAAATTTCATACAAAAATCATACCATTAGGCCTGAAGGCGGCTTCACCGGGCTTGGCATATGCGCGTCAGTTCATTTAAAACAATTTGGTAATCAGAAAAAAAACAATGATGGCGGAAAGGATGGTTAAAACCGGCGGCAAAACATAACGATAGGATTTCCACAAATTAGCTCTAAAATAATCTTTGGTGACCAAAAAACAGATATGAATGGGTGAAATCATCTGGCCCATATGCCCAAAAGTATAGGCCATGGCTGCATAGGCTGCAAAACCCAATGAATTTTCTTGAGGAAACAAAGGGATAATCAGAGGAAAGGTGGTTCCCACAAAACCTATGGCCACGCCGGTGATCACACCGGCTAAAAAAGGCATGATCAAAACCACCAGAAGCACGGGGATGTGAAAGGTGATTAATTCATTACGAATGGCCTCGACCGCGCCGGTCTTGGTCATGACGCCCTTAAAAATCATGATTCCCAATAAAAGCATCATAAGGGCCGGCATGGTTTTTTCAAAAATAGCCGACTTAAACTCCGGCCAGGTTATACGATTCACCACACCCACCCAAAGGGTCGCCAGGCATAATCCGGGCAAAATGGCCACAGCACCCGGGATCTTGATTTTCAAATCCAGAAGCGCCAAAATTTCAGTCAAACCGGTTTGGATAATAATGACCAGAATGACGATCAAAATAGGCATCATCTCCCATATAAAAGATCGAACCCTGGCCCGGGAAACACCTTGCCCGCTGGAATTACGGATCTTGCCGATCGGCCGTAAAATAAAAACATAACCGGCTCCGATCGCAAACAAAGTCAGGGGAGCCATGAGCGTATAATATTGCCGGATATTCACTTCGGTCAAAGCCAAGGCCAGTACCACGCCCGGATAAAGCGGCCACCAGAATTCCCAGAGATGACGGAACCAGTAGTTTAGACCTGTTTTTTGCTCGCTGGAGACCGGATGTCCGGCCAACGATCTCTCCACCAGGGGTGCGGAAAACAGGGCGCCGCCCGGCATGGGCAAAAGCCCGATCAAAGCGGTCATAACCGATGCGACCGTGCGACCGTCCTTGGCCAATTGCATAAAACTCCCGACCAGCCGGTCCATGTGTCCGGTCTGTTTCATCATCCCGCTCATAACCAGGATCAAATCAACGATCAAAACCAGACTGATGGTTTGCAGGTCCAGAATACTGGAAAGCACGATCGGCCCCCATTGGGCCGTAGGGGTCTTCATCCAGGCTAAAAGAACCAAGGCCCCGGCCGGCAGACAATAACTGAGCGGCAGGCGGAAGCGGTTCAACAACAACATGAAAGCGAAAATAGATAAAATTTTGATGAGCGCCGGAACGGCCGCGATTTGCTCCAACATCATAAGGTCTTTACTTTAATCATATTGGTCGTACCCGGGACGCCGAGCGGCAGTCCGGCGGTCAAGACAATAAGATCTCCTTTTCGGACCAATCCGCTTTGCAGTAAAGCGTATTCGGTCGATTCACTCAGCTCGTTAAAGTCCGGCGTATCCGTGATGAACAACGGGACACACCCCCAAAACAGGGGTAGAACCTGTATCGTCTTTTTCAATGGCGAAAGCGCGATAACCGGTTGTTTGGGCCGAAAACGGGCAACCGCCCGGGCGGTGCGGCCCGAATGAGTATGAACCACAATAGCCGCCGCATTTAAATGATCGGCCAGCACACAAGCCGCATGCGCCACGGCATCCGCGGTCTCCTGGGCCGGGACTGCCTTTAAAAAAGCCTGGTGGGGAAAATCCTGTTCCGCGTTCCCGGCAATACGCGCCATAAAGGCCACTGCTTCAATGGGGTATCGGCCGACGGCCGTCTCTTCGGAAAGCATGACCGCGTCCGTGCCGTCCAGAACCGCGTTGGCCACATCCGTGGCCTCGGCCCGCGTGGGCCGGGGAGCACTCACCATGGAACGCAGCATCTGGGTTGCGGTAATGACCGGTTTGGCGCAGCGGTTGGCTTTTTGAATCAGCATTTTCTGAATATGCGGCACCTGTTCCAGGGGGATTTCCACCCCTAAATCGCCTCTGGCCACCATGAGCCCGTCCGCCGCCTCCACAATCTCATCGATATTCTTCAGCGCCTCATGCTTTTCGATCTTGGCAATGATCGGGGTTTCCCGACCATGTTGCCGGATGATCGCCCGGGTCTGATGAATTTCTTCTGCTGTGCGTACAAAAGAAAGCGCCACAAAATCCACTTCATGTTTCAGGCCGAAAGCCAAATCGAGGCGGTCCTTTTCGGTCAAGGCCGGCATGCCTAGGGTCCGAGTCGGCAGATTGATCCCCTTATGCCCGGTCAGAATCCCGCCGGTAATGACTTCGCAGATAATGTCAAACCCCGCCACTTTTTTAACCACCAATTCCATTTCGCCGTCAGCCAGCATTAAGGGATCGCCGGCTTGCACATCCCGGTACAAATCGGGATAGGTGACGGAGACCTTTTGAGCGTTGCCGTTTACAGGCTCCGCGCTCAGGATAAACGTTCGGCCGGTTTCCAGTTGGATGCCGCCCTCGGGCAGGGAACCGATGCGGATTTTGGGCCCGGACAAATCCTGCAGAATGGCGACCGGCCGGTCCAGGGCCTCAGAAGCAGTCCGTATGGATTGGATCACGGCTTGATGCTCGGCATGCGTGCCGTGCGAAAAATTCAACCGGGCCACGCTCATCCCGTTTGCGATCAAAGATTGGATGCATTCGGGCGCGCGGCTGGCCGGACCAATGGTACAGACGATTTTGGTTTTTACAGTCATTTTAAAACCTATATCACCCTTCCGGTACCGGTGTAAAGGATCTCCTAAAATCATTTAATAATTCTTTTGGGTTTGGTATAATGGAACAAAGAGGTTATAAAAATATAGTCTGTAAATAACTGCTTTTGAAATCAATACCATTTCGGTCACTTTGACGCAAACCGCGGGAACGGATGGACGCACCGACCAAAAAACGCCCGAATCAGGCACATCGGAACGCCTGCGCTCAATGCCGGCATTATTATATCACCTGGGATGAACATTTCCCCTATGGCTGCCGGGCCCTGGCCTTTAAAAGCAAATCTCCGCCCGCCGCCGCGGTTCATTCCGCTTCCGATATGGCTTGCCAGTTTTTCTTGCCGAAAAAAAGAAGGGCGCCATCCTGATCCGCAAGGGGCAACAAGCCCTTGCATCGGTTAGGGACTTTAGACCATTCGACCCAAATTCTTCTATTGAAAAATATGAGTTGCTAAACGCATCGAACCGAAAAACTTCATTTTTTTATAACCGTGAACCCTGAACGGTTGAACCTCGAACCGGCTGCTTAGATCTTTTGCTTTCTCTGTTTCAAGGCCATCACGGCCTGATTGCAAAGGGTGCGCATGTATTTTAATTGGTCTCCGGTGATCACTTTGCCGGTTTGCTCGCGGTCCGCGTAGATCAACCCCAACGCTTGTTTGTCCACCACAATGGGATAGATGATGAACGCCGGAGCGCCCACGGCCCGCAAGTACCATTCCGGAATGAGTTTGGCGATACGGGGATCCCGGACATTTTCCACGCTAAGCGCTTTGTGCTCCGCCAAGGCAATGGTGAAGATATTATTGGCCGGACTGGTTGGAAAGCTGAAATTCTCGCTGATGCTTTCAATATCTTTTCCGAAACCGAAACGCGCGTGCATTTTGGTCCGGTTCAGATTCATCAGACAAAAAAAGACCCGATTGAAACCATAAGCCCGGTACAAGGTTTCCATGATCATGGTCAGCACCTGGTTGAGCTCAAAATCTTCCAGAAGCGTATTGGTGATCTCCTGGATCCCGTTGATCAGGATCGCCTGGGTATCTTTGGAATCTTCGAACGCCGGCTGTTCTTCTTCTATTTCCAGACCCTGGTAGGCCGAAGGCTTCTTCTCTTCCGTCAAGGCCAATTTATCCTCCTCGCTCAGTTCGGTGAGGGTTTCGTCTTTGAGAACCTTGGCCTGGCTTTGCAACTGGATCATCAGATTGCTTTTTTTCAAATTGATCTTGAGCACATCCGCGTATTTCGCCATTTTTTCCATGGCCGCATCCAATAATTTGGACACCTGTTGTTTGTTGATCGGAAAACTGCTATCAAACCGGTTCAAAAGCGCGGCAAGAACCCTGGAACGTTCCTCCGGTCCGGTATGAACCATGATATGACAGAGCTCGTTCGAAAAATTCGACAAATTTAAAAGCATTTCCTCGTTCGACCGGGGTTTGTCCACCTTGCCGGCCGGCAAACGCTGCATGCTTTGCATAATTTTGTCCGGAAACCGCCAGACCTTGGCCGCTCCGGCCCCCAGCTCCGCGTAGGAAATGCCCAAAATATGGCGCGCCGCCGGTTCTTCGGAAACCCCTTTCTGCAGCATCCGGTTCTGGATTTGCTGATACTCCTCCGGCAAATAAAAAATCACGAGGTGCTTGCCGAGCTTGTGAAGCATGGCGCAGATGAAAGACTCTTCGGACTCCTTGAATTTGATCTCCTCCGACAACTGCTTGGCGATCAATCCGCTCATAAATGAACCGATGGCCGATTCTTTCAATTCTATGGATTGGGACTTATTCTGTAAATGTTCAAAAAGAAGCAAACTCGAAGCCGCCAGCCGCACCTGCTCAAAACCCAGGATCATGACCGCCCGTGAGACCGTGCAAACCTTGCCGGCAAATTGCCCGTAAAAAGCCGAATTGACCAGCCGCAATAATTTATTGGTCAGGGCGTAATCTTTGACGATCGTATTCGCCAACTGGGAAGCGGAGACGTAATTCATTCCTCCCGAAGAAGCCTGTTTGTTGATCTCGATGACATATTGGGAAAAAGCGGGGAAATCGCTTTTTTGACGCATGCGTCTCAGCAGAAAATCCAGGGTGCTGTTGCCGTCCGTCTTTTGGTCTTGAGACGTATTCGCTTCCTCTTTGGCCGCCAAATATTGACTCAAAGCCGTGCGCATCTCCGGAGCATCGGCATAACGCTCTTCAGGCGTTTTTTCAAGCGCTTTTAAAATCAACCGATCCAAAGGGATCTCGATTAGGTTATTTTTTTGCGAAGGCGGGTCAATCGGAGTATTGGTGATCTGGTACATGGCGCTGAAATGATTGTCGGCCTTGATCACGGGTTGACCGGTCAGCATTTCATGAAAAATCAACCCCAAGGAAAATACATCCGAATGCAAACCGATTGTTTTACCGGAAAAATGCTCGGGCGACATATAGCGGGGCGTTCCCGCCAATTTCACTTCGCCATTTCGGCCGGTGGCGCTCATCAGGGCGATTCCGAAATCCATGATGCGGGGAACGTCATCTTTGCCGACCATGATATTGGCCGGTTTCAGGTCGCGGTGGATCACCCCTTGCTGATGGGCGCTGGCGACTCCGTTCAGGATCTGCTGCATGAGTTTCAAAGCACGAGCCGGCTGGAGCGCTCCCTCTTTCTCCAATAAATCGCGCAGGGTGATCCCGGATACATATTCAAAAACCAAGAAAGGTTTGTCCTGATATTCGCCGGCTTCATAGACCGGAATAATGTTGGGGTGCTGCAGCTTGCTGACCGTGCGGGCTTCCTGCATGAGGCGCGATTGAAGATCGCTGTCCGGAGAGAAATGAGTCGATAAGGTTTTGATGGCCACTTCCCGTTCCAGACGCGGGTCCTGAGCCAGATAGACCACTCCTTGGGAACCTCGGCCTAATTCCCTTATGATCTTAAAGCGGCCTATATTGATCGGAATGGACATTTAATTTATATGCGGAGGATAAAAGGGCCGAAGAAACCCCATTTTCAATCTGAATTGAAAAAGAGCTATTCCTGAAACCCTTCGCGGATCCACAACTTTAAACTTTCTTTTTCAAAACGCCACTTATTCAGTATTTTTTTTCCCGGAATCCGCCCCTCCTTCACCAGCTTGTAAAGGGAGCGTTTCCCGATCTGTAAATAGTCCGCCGCTTCTTCGATTGTTAAGATCTCTTTTTCCATAAATTATGCCCTCATGTGAGTTTTATAACCTTTTGATCTCATTCTGTAGCTTTTTTAAGCACATCCCATGCCAAACTCTTTGAAATAACGATCAGTTATAATCATTTTTTAATAATATCCACCCATTTTTTTGATTGCCCCATGACCGATTTCAATAAATTAATTTAATAATTTTAAATAGTTACTTTAAAAATGCAATAATTTATCTTCTTAAAAAAAACCTTTTTTTATGACCGGTCTATTTTTATTCCCTAGCCCAAATTCGCTGCCTTTTACCAAAAATATGTCAGAGTCCTGACAATTATGGCCGTAAAAACGAACCGGTATTTTCCATTGACGTCATTGTCTCGTTTTTTCTATAGTCTGCCTATGTTTCATTCCGCCGATCCAATCCGAAAAACTCTTGGCCCTAATGGGACCTTGGCCGCCTTTCTGCCTGATTTCGAATACCGGCCTTCCCAGGCCCAACTGGCCCTTTTGGTCCAGAAATCTTTAAAAACGGAGACACCCGCCTTGATCGAAGCCGGCACGGGCACGGGCAAAACCCTCGGATACCTGCTTCCCGCGGTTCTCAGCCGAAAAAAAATCGTGATTTCCACCGGAACCAAAAACCTGCAAGAGCAAATTTATTTTAAAGACATCCCCTTGCTCGAAAAACTCATGGGGCAGACCCTCGATGCCGCGCTCATGAAAGGCCGCCAAAATTACTTCTGCCTGCATCGCTATCACCAGCAATTCTCCCAGGTCTCGTTTTTAAGGCCCGACCTGCGCGACATGAAAAAACGAATCGAACGCTGGTTAAAGAAGACCGAATGCGGCGACCGGGCCGAGCTGGACTGGCTGGCCGATGACGATCCCCTGTGGGGGCTGCTTTCAGCCGGCTCCGAACAATGCCTGGGGTCCCATTGCTTTCATTATGAAGAATGCTTTCTGAATCGCCTGCGTCAAAAAGCGGCCCAAAGTAAAATCGTCATCGTCAACCATCACCTCTTCTTTGCCGATCTGGTGGTCAAGCAAGGCGGTTTCGGTGAAGTGCTGCCGCGTTTTGAAGCGGTCATCTTTGACGAGGCCCACCTTATCGAAGAGATCGCCACCGCCTACTTGGGGGAAACCTGGAGCACCCAGCAACTGCTCGATCTGGCCGCGGATGCTGAAAAAAGTCTGGCCTACCTGGAGGATCCGCAACATAAAATTTTGCAGGGTCATTTGGATTTCATCCGGCTGGGCGCCGAGCAAATCCGCGCATCCTTTCTCGAAGGCCCGGATAAAGGCCCCCTGAATGAGGAGATGATCCGCCGGCTGGATCTGGGTCCGGCCCATCTGATCCGCAAAGCCTTGCGCTATTTGCAGGATAACCCGGAACAGACCCGGCCGGATCGCGCTCAAGGCCCGGCTCTGGCTGCGCGAGTCGAAGATTTGACGCGACGCCTGAAAAACACGCTGACCGACCGCAGTCCGGACTGGTTGAACTGGTATGAAAGGCATAAAAAGTCGCTTCATCTGCATGCTTCGCCCCTGGACATCTCGCGCGAATTACAACAAGCCCTTTACAAGAAAACCCCGACCGTGATCCTGACCTCGGCCACTTTATCCACCGGCGGTCATTTTGATTATATCCGCGCCCGTTTGGGCTTGAGCGGTGAATTGCTGCAAGGCATCTATACGTCGCACTTCGACTTTAATGAACAGGCTTTGCTCTATGTTCCCCAGGATTTACCCTTGCCGAACGAACCCGATTTCGGCTCGCAAATCACCCAAAGGATCTTGCAGATTTTGCAAATCACGGCCGGCCGGGCTTTGGTGCTGTTTACCAGCCATCAAAACTTGAACCAGGTCCACGAAGGACTGCTGGGACGCTTGCCCTACACCCTTTTCAGACAGGGTGAAGCGCCGCCGGCCGTTTTGTTGCAAGCCTTTAAACAAGACACCCATTCCGTATTGTTGGCCACCGGTTCATTCTGGCAGGGCGTGGATGTGCCCGGCGAGGCTCTGAGTTGTCTGATCATCGACAAACTGCCCTTTGACGCGCCGGGCGAACCCCTGATCGCGGCCCGCATTGCTTCCATTCGGGCCAAACAAGGCAACCCGTTTCTGGAATACCAGGTTCCCGCGGCCATTATCGCTTTAAAACAAGGCATGGGCCGCTTAATCCGCACCGCTTCCGACCGGGGCGTCATCGCCATCCTGGATCGCCGCCTGATCCGGAAACATTACGGCCGCTTCTTTTTTGAAAGTCTTCCGCCGGTTCCGCTCAGCCACCGACTGGAGGATATTCAGGCGTTTTTCAGGTAAGCAGACGTCAAACGTAAAAAGTGAGAATGTAAAAAGGTGTGAACGTAAGAATGTTAGAACGTGAGAAAGTGCCGGATTATTCGGTTGTTCGGTTACGGGTTGGCGGGTTACGGGTTAATTTGAAATCGTGAAACGGCAAACGAAAGAATGTGAGAACGTAGAGACGCCTGGCTCCGTAGAGATGAGCGTTTCAACATCTCTACGCCGTGCGTCTGCCGGCGCGTATGTGATAAAAAGGTGCGAGAAGATTACCGGTTGATGGGTTGAAAACAATCATCGGTCATCAGTTCCCGATTCGATGAAAATTTTAGGCACTTTAGCTCATTTTAAACTTTAGGCACTTATTTCGAATGCTTGAAAGGAAACCCACATGCCCCTTAAACCCTGGAAATTGATCGACAGTCGTATTGAAAAAAAATTCCCGATTTTTGATTTGCGCGTGGACCGGGCGCAATCCCCGCGCACCGGCCGCGAACACGATTTTTTTATTCTCGAATCGGCCGATTGGGTCAATGTCATTCCCGTGACGCCTGAAAAAGAAGTCGTTCTGATCCGCCAATATCGGCACGGTTTGCGCGAGATCACTCTGGAAATTCCGGGCGGAATTCTGGAACCGGGCGATTCGCCGGCAGCGGCGGCGCGCCGGGAATTGAGCGAGGAAACCGGATATGAAGGCGGAACCTGGAGCGCCTTGGATTATGTTTCCCCCAATCCCGCTTTTCTGAACAATCGCTGTTATACTTTTCTGGCCGAAGATGTCGTTTTAAAACGCGGTCAGGAACAGGATGACAAAGAAGACATTGAAATCACGCTGGAGCCGTTGCAACAAATCCCCCGCTTGATCCGGGAAGGCAGGATCCGCCACTCCCTGATTGTGGCGGCTTTCTACCGTTTGATGGTGGAACACCCGGAATTTTTTTAGCTTACGATATAAAATCATATCACGCGGAACTCAACACTCCGATCGATAGACAACCCGGAACCGTTCGCAAAAGAACCAGGCTTGATAGGTTTTTGCCGATGCCTTTTCTTTTGCAGTCAAAGTGTTTTGATAGGCTTGCCAAAAAGCTTCCACTTTATCTTTTGGAGTCATAAATAATCAATATCCTTTGCAAACGAGAATGTTTCTTCATGGCATGCACTTCGTTCGATTTTTTTCTACAGCCTAACCCGGGCGAGCCGGAATGAAAAAAGTCGGCGGCGATAATCAAATTAGAAAAATCCTTTACCACAAAGACTCCAAGACTCAAAGATTTTTATATATTTCTTTCACTTCGGGTCTTGGTGTCTTCGTGGTGAAAAAATCTTGACCCGAGGATATCTCAAAAAGTTGCTTTAAGAAAAAATTGATTTTTGAGATATCCTGTTTTGAGTGGAATTGAACTTATAAGACACAAAAAAACCTATAGCCTATGCCCCTTGGTTATTCCTCTCGCGACCACTTGATTTGAAATTCGATTTCTTCCTCTTGTCCGGCACGCTCATGCTCGATGTTCATTTGAGCCCGCGCCGGTACATAAATTCTTTCTCCGGCGACCCGGATTTCAAACCGCCGGCCCTTTTCCATGACATCGGCAAGACGCCGCAGTTTGGCGACGATCTGCGCCGTCGTATATTCCTTTTCCACATCGCGTTTACGCTTTTTCTTCATTCTTTTTCTGACTCCTGAATTCTGGCTTCTGGCTACTTAAATTTTTTTATTTATATTTGGAAAACCCGGGCCGTTTCCAAAAAGACGGCCATTCGTCAAAATGGACGATTTCCTGATCGTCGATCAAAAGGCTGAAAACCCTTTCACCGGGCGTGTTGTTTTGACGGATCTTCCAAAGCACCGCCCCTTTTTCCGCCACATAAACGATCCCGTCTTTGCCCGGACCGAGGCGCCAATCGACATCCTGTTTGAGACCCGGATGTTCGTCCCACTGTTTATCTTTATTTTTACTGAAAAAATCCATGTGCGATCCTCCATCTAATGAATGTAACCCATATAAACCTTTGCTGTCTTAACATAGGCATCTTTATAATGTTTTTTGACTGACCTCAAAGTCTCCCGAATCTTGCTTGAATCCGGAGATCCGCTCGCGGCAATAACGAATGACCGCTCCGCCGATTGCGCTGCGCTGTGTCCTGTGTTATTGCTATCTTATCAGAAAAGCTCTTGGATTCAAGTTGTTTTTATGGAAAAACACTTGACCCCCTGGCCCCTTGAATCCTTGGACCCTTCTATCGATTCTGTTTCTACCTTTTTAGGGAATGTGTTAAACTATTTAAAAACGGCAATTCTGAATTCGGAGAAATCTATATATGGAAAAACAACTCGAGACGTCAACTCTTATTGTCCCTAATGATTTAACCTATTTGGCCGCCATTCAGGCCTATACCGGCGAGGTGGCTAAGGCCATGGGTTTTCAAAAAGTGGACATTCAAATGACGCTCCTGGCCCTCGAAGAGGCGGTCGCCAACGTAGTGGAGCATGCCTTTGAACCGGATGAAAAGGTTACCTTTCAAATCACGCTGGAGCCCCTGACTTCCGGCCTAAAGATTATTATCAAAGACAAGGGCCTCCCCTTTGCCCCCAATCTGGTTCCCGAATACACGGCGCCGACCGATCTCGATGACCCGATCGCCGGCGGCCTGGGCTCGTTCCTCATGAAAAAGGGGGTCGATGAAATATCTTTTCACAACCTCGGCCGAGAGGGCAAAGAACTCCACCTCATAAAGAATCTGCCCGATAAGAACATTGTCGAATACCGCGACACGGCCGATCTGGCTTTATACTCCAAACCACCGGCTGAAAAAATAGTTCCGACCGAAAAAAAGGATTTTATGGTGCGCTTGATGGAACCTTCCGAATCTTTCGAAGTGTCTCGACTCTTTTATCGCGCCTACGGTTATTCCTACGGCATCGATTCCATCTACTATCCTGACCGGTTCGAGCGGCTTCATCTGGACGGCAGCATTATTTCGGTGGTCACGGTCGCCGCGGATAAAAAAATCGTCGGTCATTTTGCTCTGGTTAAGGATAAGCCTGACAGTAAAATAGCCGAAGCCGCCATGGCCGTTGTTCAGCCCGCATTCCGCGGCCAAGGCTGTCAGAATGCCATGATGGACTATCTGATGCAGGAAGCCCGCAAGGCCGGTCTGATCGGAACCTTCAGCAAAGCCGTTACCAGCCATATCTATGCCCAGAAAGTGGGCGAGAAAGCCGGTTTCAAACGGACCGCCATTGTGGCCGGACTCATTCCGGCCGATCGCTCTTTTAAAGGCATTCAGTCCCAGCTTTCCCAGCGGGAGTCCGTAGCCTACGGCTATTTTAAATTGGCTAATCCTGCCGGTGTGGTTATCTATCCGCCACCCCATCACAAAATCTTTATCCAAAACATCTACGAAAATATTGGACTCGAACGGATATACGGAGACACCGGTACGCAGATATCCGCAGACCATAAGGATAAAAATGGCGCCGCCATCAGCACGACCGTGATTCAAACTTATAACCGTGCCATTATCGAGGTCGGGAATTACGGCAAAGATGTTGTGTCCGAAGTGCGGGCCAAGTTAAAGGAACTGTGTCAAAAAAAGATCGACCAGATTCTCCTCTATCTCAATCTTGAAGACCCCCAGACCGCAAGCTTGTGCGCCGAATTTGAAAAAATGGGTTTTTTCATGGCCGGGATCCTCCCCTTTGCGCATGACGGTGATCTGCTCATGTTGCAATACCTGAATAATGTCTCCATCGATTACACCAAGATCCAGGTAGCCTCGGAGGCCGGCCGGGCCATACTTAATTACGTGAAAGCCCATGACCCGAATGCCGGATAGCGGCGATACGGGATCTCTAAAAATTCGTCTTTTAAGAAATGTACCGTTCATATTTGGCCGATTTTTAAGGGTCTCACAGCCGATAAACTGAATTTTTAGAGATCCCCGATAGAGAAAGCCCGCTCGTAACAAGGGCAAGAACCCGCGTGGGTTATTCCGGATTCTGGCTACTGACTACTGGCTTCTGAATTCTTGGTGTTCTTAATCAGCAATGAAAACACTAAGGCGCCCGCGCAAACTAACCCGCCAAGCACATAAGCGGCATTGAATCCTTTCAGCAAAGGCGTCTGTTGCGCCGGCGAACCCGCTTTGAGCGCTACCCCCCCGGAAAATTGCGAAAAAACCGCTTCAAACAGGGCTACGCCGAATACCATGCTGAGATTCGTGGTCGTATTGAACACCCCGGAGGCGACGCCGTGCCGGTCTTGCGGAGCGCAACCCATGACCTGCTTGTTGTTGGGCGAGAAAAAGAAGACAAAGGAAAAGGCCATCCAAATCAGGTACATCAATGAAAACCCGAGCCCCGTAAACCGGAGCGTATAGGCAAAAAGAAAAGTATTGACGGTGGCGGAAAGCATGGCGACGGTGCAAAGTTTGATCGGGCTCACTTTGTCCGCGAGTCTTCCGGCATAGGAGGACATGAACACATAGATCAGCGAATAGACCAGCAACACCAGGCCGATCTGCTGGGAGTTGAGCCCCTGGGTCGTTTTCAAGTAAAAGGGCATGATAAAGGCATTCCCGGAAATCAACAAGTAAGCCATAAAAGTGGCGCAAAGCGCGAGCCGGAAAGTGACATTTTTGAAAAGGGTCAGGTCAAGCAGGGGCGCGCTGAATGTTTTTTCCCTGAGGATAAACAGGACCAGCAACACGGCAGCCGAAACAAAACAGAGCATGATCGCGGGAGAACCCCAGCCCCACTCTTTCCCCATATTGAACCCGTAGAGCAGAATCGAAAGACCGCCGAAGCTCAACACTGCTCCCCATAGGTCAAAGCGTTCTTTTTCAGGGGCAAGTGCTCCCGCGCCCTCCATCGGCACGGGGGATTTTTCTTCTTTCGGTATTTTCTTGCCGGCAACCCAGATGGCGATGATTCCCACCGGCACATTGATAAAAAATATCCAGTGCCAGGAGAGATAACCCGTGATGAGACCGCCGAGCGGCGCGCCGGTGGCCACGCCCAGAGCCGATGCCGTGGAAGTGATTCCGAAAGCCCACCCGGTCTTTTCGCGCGGCAGAAATTTCGAAATAATGGCGAAACTCGTGGCCAGGAGCATGGAGCCGCCCAGACCCTGGATCATTCGTGCGCCGATCAGGGTATGGATACCGTTGGAAAGACCGCATAGCAACGAACCGCCGACAAAGATGGCATAACCATAAATAAAAACGTTTTTTAAACCGATCCGGTCGCCCAGCTTCCCGAACAACAAAAGCGTGCTCGTGATAATCAGCAGATAGGACATAATGATCCGGGAAACTTGACCGGTTCCCACGTTAAAATGCTCCGCGATCGCCGGCAGGGATACATTGACCGTATAATTGTTCAAGCGGACCATGAATGAAGCGAAAGCCACGCTCAAAACGATCAGGAGATATCTGTTTTTCTCTTTTTTAGTCATGAATGCCCCGATTCAGGTGTTTGTTTTCGTTAATAAATGACACATCTCGTCTTTGAAGACAATGGATAAATACCGATTGAACCCCTATCATGCTTTCTTAATAATCATGATGCAAAGATGATTGATTTTTAAAATTTTTTAAGCTAAATTAGGTGCCTGTTTTTAGGGGGGTTTAAAATGAAAATGGCCTGGATATGGCAAAGGCAAATTCGAACGGGATATGGCCCTGTCTTTTTATATCCCTAACCTTTTATAAGGATTAGGAAAAAGGCCGTGGCGAATCCCACGGCCTTTTTTTATTTTAATTTTGGGAGGATACTTATGGATCGAATTTTTAGCGGCATTCAACCCTCGGGTGAAATTCATATCGGCAATTATATCGGCGCCATTCGCAACTGGGTGAAACTGACCGCTCAGTATGATTGTGTTTATTGCGTGGTGGATTATCATGCCGTGACCATTGAATATGATGTCGCTATGATGCAGAAACGGATCTTGGAAGCTGCGACCGTGCTCATCGCCTGCGGCTTGACCCCGGAACGCTGCATCCTTTTTGTGCAATCCCATGTGCAGGAGCATACCGAGCTGGCCTGGGTCTTCAATTGCGTAACCCCTTTGGGCGAATTGGAACGCATGACGCAATTCAAGGAAAAGGGCAAACAACACCGTCATAACGTCAACGTGGGCCTCCTCGATTATCCCGTGCTTCAGGCCGCCGATATTCTAATTTACAAGGCCGGGTTTGTGCCGGTGGGCGAAGACCAGGTTCAACATGTGGAGTTCTCCAGGGAAATCGCCCGTAAATTCAATGCTCGTTTCGGCGAGACCTTTCCCGAACCCAAGGCGCTTTTGACCAATGCCCCGCGGATTTTGGGATTGGACGGCAATGCCAAGATGTCCAAGTCTTTGAACAATACCATTGCTTTTCTCGATCCGCCCGATACGATTTGGGAAAAACT
>RPPU01000011.1 GCA_003819975.1 Desulfobacteraceae bacterium | reverse complement strand
GGGCCTGCCCAATTGGGACCGGCCCTCCAATGCCTGCCTGGCCTCGCGCCTTCCTTATCATGAACCTATTACGCAGGAAAAGTTACTTATGATTGAGCAGGCCGAAAGCGTGCTCAGGGAACTCGGTCTGACCCAATGCCGCGTCAGGCACCACGGTCCCTTGGCCCGCATAGAAATTTTGGAAAACGATTTCGAAAAAATCCTGTTGCCTGCCGTCCGCAACCGGGTTTCGGAACAATTCCGTTGCATCGGTTATCATTATGTGACCCTCGACCTGGGGGGCTTTATTTCCGGCAGTTTAAACAGAGTCCTTAATCCGGAGTAGCCTATGGGAGCCGAATCGGGACTCGACCGTTGAATGTCCCGTTCCAAGGTTTGAGACGCGCAAACAATATCATATCAATTTTTTTGAACCATGTGACTTATTTGTGATACTTTATGGAATATAATAAAGAGTAATAAAAAATTCAGGGAGGGCTATTATGAAAAAAACACTTGCGATCACCGTTGTCCTCGTCTCGCTTTTCACGGTTTGCGGCCCTGCCCTGGCGCAGGAAGTACCCATAGAACCGCTGACAAAACCGATCCATCCCAAACTCATCAATATCGCCGGAACCTGGAACTACACCCTGTCTGCCCAGGCCGTAACCGGCATGTGCCCGCCGGGCCCGGCTGCCTCCGGAACCTGCGTCATCACGAAAAGCAAAACCGGTTATACGCTGGTCTTGAAAACCGGCAGCAGATGCGAACCCAAGGCCGTGTGCCGCTTTACCGGGTCGTTGGCTAAAAACGATCTTTTACTTTCGAATACGGCCACGGTCGACGACGAGGGTGGGACCGCCACCACGGCCTGGGTGCTCACTGTATTCACCAATCAACATTTGAGCGGCAAAGGCAGCTCCCGTTATCTCCACCCCGAAGGCTTTGAATGCCAATGGAGTTACAGTATCAACTTATACCGCAAAGCCAAACCGTAAAGCCGGGAAAAGCGAAAAGACCCGCCGGTTTTCGGCTAAACAAAGATCGAGAAAGGAACCCCATGAAAAAATCATTGATTTTCGGCATAGCCTTTTTATGGCTGACTGGCTCTGTTTGGGCCGCGCCGTATGTTTTCTCCTATATCTTGAAACCGGGCAATCAATGGACCGCGACCGTTACGTCCCAAACCGAAATCCGCTCCCAGGACCAAAAGGAGCTCATCCGCAGCAAAACCCTCATCGAATACCGGGTGCTGCAGGGCATCGACCCGGCTTGGTTTATGGTCGCGGCGCGGGTCCGCTCCCGCACCGATTATACCGGCCGCAGTCCGCAAACCGATGTGAATTTGTATCAAACCCTATTCCAGGCCGACATGCATGTGAGCGGCGATCTCCGCAATGTGGCCTATCAAATGGGCACCAGCTCCCTGCATCCGCCGGCTTTCAGCCGAACCGCACCCGGCCTGTCAACCCAGGAAACCGGACCCTTTTATGATTTCATGGAACAATGGCAGGAGATGGTTTTCTGGTTTCCGGTCTTTCCGAATACCGAATTAAAACCGGGGCACTCCTTTGAAATAACTCAAAAGCGGTTTATGACCGATTCGGACAACCAATGGCAGACCCGGGGCCTGGTCAAGCAGATCCTTACCTTGGAATCCGTGCAAAATGGGTTGGCCGTTTTCAGCGTACAAGACCGATCCGCGGGCATAACCGACGCCGGTTTTGGGAGCAATACCGGCACCAGGAGCTTGACCAAGGCCCAAGCGGTGTTTGATTTGCGTCAGGGGATGTGGGTGGAATGGACCAGTAAATATCGCGGCCAGGAGCGGATCAACCCGGGCAAATCCGGATCGGCCGTTGTCCGCGAAATAATGAATATAACCAAATACGAAATCAGAAAGCAGTAGCCGAAAAATAGAGGACTGTTTTTCGGCTGTTATATTCACGCTCCCGTCTTGTGCGACAAAAAACCGTTCTTTTTCACGCCCAGATTATACTTTAACTCTTTCTCTTGCCTTTGTTTTTCAGCGCGAAGCGCGTATGAGCCGAAAAATAGTCCTCTATTTTTCGGCTTTGCGTAACGGATGATCCGGCGGCAGCATTGCTAAAATCTCTTTTTGTAACTCTTCCGCGTCATTTTTCGATCGATATTGCGATCGCGTCTTTTCGTTTAAATGCCTCTGCCCCCGAATATCCGAGTTCTGCAAATGATCGGCCCAACCTCTTAATTGCTTCGAGCAACTCTCTGCAATTAATTTCAAATTTGAAATTTGCGATTTGAAATTCCCAAAGCCCAGCCGGCGTTCGAGACAACAAAGCATGGACCGGACTTCCCCGGCCGAGCCGCGCGCGATATAAAGAAAAGCCAAAAGCTCGTTGGTCGTACCGCGCTCAAACCCTTCAGCAATGTTATTGGAAACCGAAAGCGCGGCCCGCTCGATTTGATCGCGCAAACTGCGGCTGCCGGGAAAGTCCCGGTTTTCGGTCATGGTATAAACCTCATCCGCCAAACGGATCGCTTCCTGCCAAACCGGCAGATCTTCAAAACGGGCATAGGTCATGATACCCTCCGCATTGAAAATGATTGATGCAGCCAATCGGTTGTTACCGAAATAAGCCGATGGCCCATATTAAATTTTTAAAGGACTTGGATCTGAGAAAAGCAAATCATCGGCAGCTTATATCTTGCGACCGCGTTCATCAAGATAAAAAATAATGGAAAAAATTCAAGAAATCGGGTAATATTTTATCCTAATAAAAGATTATACCCAATGGAGCGCCGGTTAATCTTTTTCATATCGGATCACGCCCTTTTGTCTCGTCATCCCGGCATGATTTTAGCCGGGGTCCAGGACTAAGAACCGCCGGCTGCCGGCTCAATGATGATTTTTTTCAACAAAATCATGCCCTGCCGGAATGACGATATAAAACCAATTTTAACTGTAGCATTAACAATATACCCTTTTTTCCTTGATCTAATTCGCGCACGAAAGGAATCCGTATGGATCTACCGGCCTTACTCAAAAAACTTTCCAATGCCCAAGGCATCGCCGGTCATGAAGAACCGATTTGCGAGATGATCGTTAAGGAACTGAAGCCCTTTGTGGACGAGATTCGGGTCGACAAACTCGGCAATGTGATCGGGCTCAAGCACGGCTGCGGCCCGGAACCGCGCCGCAGCATCATGTTGGCCGCGCACATGGACGAAATCGGGCTCATGGTTTCGGGCATTGAAAAAGGTTTTTTACGATTGGCCAAAATCGGCGGCATCGACACGCGGATCCTGCCGGGTCAGCTCATCCTGGTGCACGGCCGCAAAGACTTACCCGGCGTCATCGGTTTCCGGCCGCCGCATGTTCTGCCGGCGGATACACGCAATAAAGTCGTGCCCCTGGAAGATCTTCTGGCCGATGTGGGTTTGCCCGCCGCTCAGGTCGAGAAATGGGTGCGCGTAGGCGACGTGATCAGCTTCCGCTCCGAAGCCGTTGATCTGAAAAATGAGATTCTGGCCGGTAAGGCTTTTGACAATCGTTCCTCGGTGGCAGCCATGATTTTTTGCATGGAAGCACTGACCCGGCTGCGGCCCCAGTGGAACGTGTTGGCTGTAGCCACCATCCAGGAAGAGACCCGTCTTTTGGGCGCGGCGGTCAGCGCTTATGCATTGAACCCGGATGCAGCCGTGGCCATTGACGTAACCTTTGCCACCCAATTCAGCGTATCGGAAAATCAGGCTTGCGAATTAGGCAAAGGCCCGTCGATCGCCGTCGGCCCGAATATGCACCCGCGCTTGACCCAGCGCCTGATCGATACGGCCAAACGCCTGGAAATACCTTATCAGTTTGAAGTCTCCGCCGGTTCCAGCGGCACCGATGCCTGGGCCATCCAGGTGGCCCGCGAAGGGATTCCGAGCGCCGTGATCGGCGTTCCGATCCGTTATATGCATACGCCGGTGGAAACCCTGTCCGTGCCGGATGTGGAACGCACCGGCCGTCTGCTGGCCGAATTTGTCTGCGGGCTGGATGAGGATTTTGTAAAGGCTTTGACTTATGAAGCTTGAGGCTCAGATTAAATCTTCTCTGCGATCTTTGCGGTAAAAACATGAAAGTCGGACTCACCGCCGAGGGCGCAAAGGGGCACGGAAAAAAAATAGTTTCAGTTGTTTTTTTCACCTTTGCGATCCTTTGCGTCCTCTGCGGTAAAAAAGGAGTTAAAATGTTTCTTGAACAACTTTCCAATGCTCCCGGTGTCTCCGGAAACGAAGAAGCCGTACGTAAAATAATCCTGGATGCGATCGCTCCGCACGTAGACCAATGCCGCGTGGATACCCTGGGCAATGTGTTGGCCGTCAAATCGGCCCGGCGCGCCAAACCGCGCTTTAAAGTCATGGTGGCGGCCCACATGGATGAAATCGGTTTTATCGTCACCGGCCACGATCAGAACGGCGGCCTCCGTTTTCAAGCAGTCGGCGGTATCGACAACCGCATTTTGCCGGGCAAACGGGTCCGGATCGGACCGGACCTGATCCCGGGTGTCATCGGCGCCAAACCGATTCATCTCTTGGAAGAAGAGGAATCATCCCGGGTGGTCAAAGCCGACGCCATGGTTATCGACATCGGAGTCGCTTCCAAAAATGAAGCGCTAAAAGCGGTCCCCACCGGTCAGTACGCCCATTTTGCCACCCGTTTTCAGCGCTTGGGCCCTACGGCAACCGGCAAAGCTTTTGACGATCGCGCCGGTTGCGCCGTTTTGATCGAACTGCTTAAAGGCGCCCCCTTTGATTTCGACTTGCATGCCGCCTTTACGGTTCAGGAAGAAGTGGGCCTGCGCGGCGCCCAGGTCGCGGCTTTCGCCATTGCCCCTGATTGCGCTTTTATCCTGGAAGGTACGATTTGCGATGACGGCCCTAAAGATAAAGATATCAGTCCGACTACCCGACTCGGCCGCGGCCCCGCCCTCACCATTATGGACCGTTCGGTGCTGGTCAACCGCTCTTTAGTGGACCATCTGATCGCCGCGGCCGAGTCGGCCCGTATCCCCTATCAATTCAAACAACCCGGCTTGGGCGGAACCGACGCCGGCGCGACCAGCCGTAGTAAAGCCGGAGTCCCCAGTGTCGTCATGGCCATCCCTTGCCGTTATATTCATTCGCCGGTTTCCATGCTGTCGCTAAACGATTTCCGGAACACCCTCAAGTTGTTGCGCGCCGGCTTGACCGGCTTGAAGCCGGAGACGATTAAAACGTAAGAACGTATGAACGTATGAATGTGAGAAAGAGAGAAAGTGTAAAAGCGAAGGGCTGGAGACCGATGACTGATGTATTTCCGGCTTCTGACTTCCGGTTTTTAGGCTCACAGCCTACAGCCTTCCGCCTAAATACCTACGCATAGAGGAGGAAAACGTGAAAGAACTGATCAAGAAACTGACCGAGGCCTATGGGCCTTCAGGTTATGAACAGCAGATCCGCAAACTCATCCAAACGGAAATCGCCGGTCTCGCGGACAAAATAACCGTCAACCGCCTGGGCAGCCTGATCGCGTTCCGGCCCGGAACCGCCGGCGGCGCCCGCAAAAAAATCATGCTGGCCGCGCACATGGACGAGATCGGCGTCATGGTCACCCATGTGGACAAAAACGGATTTTCTCGCTTTGCCCCGATCGGCGGTATCAACCCGATCGCCTTGATGGGCGGGCGCGTCGTATTCGAAAACGCAACCGTCGGCGTAATCGGAGTTGAAAATCGCGAAGACCGCGGCAAAGCCCCCACCTTGGAACAACTTTATATCGATGTAGGCGCCAAAGACCCGGCTTCCTGTAAAGTTAAAGTGGGCGACGCAGCCGGGTTCACGCGGCCTTTTGAAGATCTCGGGGTGCGACTGGTCGCCAAATCCATGGACGACCGTATCGGTTGCGTCATTCTGATCGAAACCCTACGCCGACTCAAAAAATCGCCCCATGATATTTATTTTGTGTTTAGTGTGCAGGAAGAGATGACCGGCGCCGGCGCTCAGACCTCTGCTTATGAACTGGCCCCCGACATGGCTTTGGCCGTGGACGTGACCGGCATCGGCGATACGCCCGAAGCCGTCAAAATGGCCGTAGCCCTGGGCAAGGGTCCGGCCGTCAAGGTGAAGGACAGCGGCATGCTGGCCCACCGCGGCGTCAAAGAACTCATGATCGAACGCGCCCAAGAGCAACGCATCCCCTATCAATTGGAAGTACTTGTCGGCGGTTCGACCGATGCCCGCCATATCCAGCTCACCCGCGCCGGCGTGCCTTCCGGTTGCCTATCCGTCCCTTGCCGCTATATCCACACGCCGTCGGAAATGGTGGATTTTGACGACGTGCAGAACGGGATTAAGCTGCTCTTGGCGATTCTGGCCAAACCGATTGCTATATGAAATTAAATTGGCCCCGATCGGGGCCAATTTAATTTCATCCTAGATGTGATAAAACAGAGAGTGGTTTTTATTTGCCCGGAGCCGCGGGCGCCGGTGTGCTGGGCGCGGCCGGAGCCGGGGCACTGGGTGTCGCCGGAGCACTCGGGGCCGCCGCATTCGGCGCGGGCGCGGGGGTTGCATTGGTTTCGGGCGCCGGAGTCGGCGCCGGAGCGGCCGCTATTGGGGCTGCTTCAAGATAATTTTTGATTTTTGCTTCTTTCTTTAAATTATCCAGAAAATCCTTGACCGCCTGGCCGCCTTTTTCATTGGTGAGCTGTTCCTTAATGGAAGGGGAAACCTGTTCAAAAGGGGTCATCCCGGCCGCTTTTTTGTCGGCAACCGTCAGAATATGAAAACCGTATGAGGTCTTAAATACCGGGCTGACTTGATTCAGCGGCGCTGAAAAAGCGACTTTTTCGAATTCCGGAACCACTTGTCCGCGGGAGATATAATCCAAATCTCCGCCCCGCTCCTTGCTCGGGCAATCGGAGTATTTTTTGGCCGCATCCGCGAAAGCGATTTTCTTGCTCACGATATCCTTGCGGATTCCTTCCAGCTTGGCTTTGGAAGCGGCGGCGCATTTGGCGTCTTTGCATCCGATCAGGACATGGCTGACCTTGACCTGTTCCGGCGCATTGAAATAGGCCTTGTTCTTTTCATAAAAATCTTTCATTTCCTGATCACTGATCACGATCTTCTCGATGACCTGGGTGCGGATCAACTGGGTGATGGTCATTTGTTCCTGCAGGCGTTGCTTCAAGGTCGCTTCGGTCAGGCCGTTATCCGTCAGGGCTTTCTGAAAATCCGGCTCGGTCGGAAAAGACTTTTTGGTGTTCTCCAATCTCTTGGCGATGTCCTCTTCCTTGGCCGTGATATTGTTTTTCTTGACTTGCTGCAGCAACAGCTGGCGCTCGATCAGACCGTCGACGATTTTTTTGCGGTAATCGTATTTCTGCTGCTCCGTAAGGGGCGGCCTTCCGGGTTGCTCGGCCTGTTTGAGGCTCATGGCGACTTCATTTTCGAAAAAAGGCCGGTCAATGCCTTCGCCGTTGACCGTCGCGATATATTTCTTACCGTCGTTGTTGCAGGCCGCGGCCAGCATCAGGATGAGGGTTAAAAACGGGATTAATTTTCTCATGATTTTCTCCTTAGAATTTTTTTAAGCATTATGGAAGGGGGTATATTCTCTTCTGCCTGAAGCTTATAATGGGATTTTAGGGACCTGTCAATGTTAAAGATAACGGCAAGCATGAAACTAATTGAAATCATTAAATAAATATGATCTGTTTTTTAATATAATTTTAGTTCGGGAATCAACCGTTTTCTTGATCTCAAGGTCGGTTTTGTCATTATCCAGGCGGCCAGGATTCAGATATTAATCGTCTCATAATAATATACACATTACTATCGCAATGAGGCTTCAGCAGCTCTTTTTCAGACGGCAACTTCCTAAAGCGAAGAAGGTTATCGCAAGATCGGCAAGCGCGACACCCATTTTTACAGGTACCTGAATGATATTTGCTGATTCCAAAAAAATTTAATGATAACAGCGCTTGCCGTTACTGCCCCAATGCCCTTAGTTGCCGTCTGAAAAAGAGCTGCTGAAGCCGAAATCATACATGAATACTATTTTGAGACCGTTAATAACCTGAGAATAAGGTTCGGATCAGGGGAATGTCCACAGTAAAAGGCGGCACCGGATGATTGTTTAGCCCCCCTCCGCGCATTACTATGGATAGGCTTATAATCACACCATTAAGATCTCAAATCTCATGGCTGGATTCTTCCCGCTGACTTCTGGCTTCTGACTACCTGAGCAGTCCCTATCCAAAAATCAAGGCGCCGAAAAAAGCCGGTTGGTGAAAATCGGGCGTCGGCGTCTGCACCGGGCTCCAGCACCCATAATGAGGCCGGTCGGCCCGATCGCCGCATTTGTAAAAATTCCCTTTTGCCTGCCGCGGCAAAGCGAACGGCCGGCCATACAAGTCACCATAAAAAGAAAAAGGGATTTTCAACACGATTTGCCAGTTGTTTTTTGCAGCCGGGTCGCCGCCCACCTCGTTCCGCGAAGCCCATATCTCCAATCCCTTTACTTCCCCTGCCGTCAATGAGCGTCGGTTCCGGCGCCCGGCGCCGACTTGGGCTAAAAGCACCCCGGCTGCATTGACCTCCAGATTCACATAATCGTTTGAATCTTCCGGAAAAGGATTGAAAAAAAACTCCACGCAACTGTCTTCATAAACCGGAGCCTGAAAACGCTTATGACGCACCCGGGGTTTTTCTTCAAAAACCCTGAATCCAATGTAACAAAAAAGATCCGAATACCCGCCGCGGATTTCGGTTTTAGGACCATATGCGGCGCTCCAGGGATAGCAATCGATTTGGACGGCGCCAATCGTTGCCATTTCCGCGGCAAATTCCTGCGGCGGCATATCCGCTTTCAAATGGGTGAGTCGGTATTGCGGTGAAAACACTCCGTCTTTGTCAATCATTTGTTGGTCCCGATTAGGCGCCTAGTGTATTGCTAATTTAATTGTTAACGATAAGGTACCGTCATTCCGGCAAGTCATGATTTTGCAGAGCAAAATTATCATTTAGCCGGAATCCAAGGCTCAAACATCCTGGACCCCGGCTAACATGCTGCCCCGGGGTGACGAAAGAAAGGGGCACGATACTCCTTATAATTAACTGAACAGCGTACTAGCCCTTAAACGTCGGCAAATATCGAATGCCGAACACCGAATTTTGAATCATGAAGGTTAAAACCGAATCATATCCTTGGTTTTGACTTCGACATTCATTATTCGTTATTCAAAATTCGAAATTCTCTTTTACCTTTTTCAGCGGCTTATCAAACATATCCGATAAAAGCATCTATCATTCTTCACTCGCAATCAGGCATACAGCCGGCCCACATCCAGCACCGTGATATAGAGCATAAAGCCGATCAACAGGAACCAAGTAGCCGTGGCGAGCGGCACTTGCCGGCGTAAAAACCGCGGAAATATTTTTTAGCTTCGGACCGAAGCCGAGCGAAAAAATCCGGATCGGAATACCCACCCGCCAAGCCGCCAAAAAATGGCCGAGTTCATGCACGAAAATCACGACTCCAATGATGACGATCGTCAGTATATAACTCATGAATTCTCTCCGTTTTCAGCAAACTCATTTTTGGGGATCTCTAAAAATTCAGCTATCGGCTACAAGCCCTTAATAGTTGGCCAAATGTGAACGGCAAACTTCTTAAAAGGCGAATTTTTAAAGATCCCGTTATCTTGAATCTGATAATCTGTAATCTTGAATCAATTTTTTTAATCCTTCATCCTTCCGCATTCATCCTTTTTGAAAATCTCTTCTACAACCTCAGCCAGATTGTTTTTTACCCGATGGGCTTTGTCGAATCGCCCGTTTCCGGTCAAACCCCGCGGTACGACCATGCAACGCAATCCGGCCGCGACAGCTGCCAAAAGTCCTCTTTCCGAATCTTCCACCGCCAGACACTCATCCGGCTTTAACCCTGACTTCTCAATTGCTTTCAAATAAGGGTCCGGATCGGGTTTGGCCTTTTCGTAATCTTCGATGGTCAGGCAAAAAATAAAATAAGGCAGGATTCCGGTCCGGCTGTGAATGATCTCGAAATGATCCCGCCGCGAGCTCGTGACAATGCCCATCAATGCTTTTCCGTAAAGGCGTTTCAGGGCCGCTTCAACGCCCGCGATCAGGATCGGTTCGCTTTGCACCAACTCCGTATAAATGCGGTTTCGTTCCCGGCGCAGGCTTTCGACTTCCTGCGCAGAGCAACCCTTTTGCTCGAGCAAGAACCAGGCCCCGGTCCCCCGTCTTAAAAGATATTCGACATACATCTCCTCGGTCAGCACGATGCCTTTACGGTCGAAAACTTCGCGGGTCGCCTTAAAATAAAGGTGCTCTGTTTCCACCAGCACCCCGTCATTGTCGAAAAAAACCGCTTTTAGCATTGAAAATACTCCATCCGCGGCGAATGACGGAATATTTTTGCAAACGAATCCGATTTTTCTTTTCTCATTTCGATCTTTTCTTTTCTCATTTCGATCTTTTCTTTTGTCATTTCGACCGCAGGGAGAAATCGTACAAAAAATTCATATCCAACCATGAATTTTACATCTTGCGCTATATCTTTTCGCCTTAAATTTTTGTTCGTGTATTCCCGCCTCCCGAAGAACTTGTCCGGCGGACAGGTCGTGTGTTTCGTGATTAAACTGATCCCATGACCGCCTTGAGCGCATCATAAGAAATAATATCATTGATCTCTTCCACAAACCGGATGCGCTCCGATGCTCCGCTCGCTAAAGAACCCCGCAATAGAATAGATAAAAAATCATGGTCTTCCGCGCCCCGGCAGGTGGAAAGCACGCACCATTCGGCGCAAAAACCCGTGATAATCACGGTGTCGACACCCTGACTCCGCAGCATTTCCGATAGCGGTGTTTTTGTGAAAGCGTTTCCATAGGTTTTGACAATCCGTTTGTCGGTCGGCTGAAGTTTGATGTCCTCATGAGTCGGGAACCCGGCTGATCCGGGCACGAGCCCGTCCTCGGTGTTCTGATGTTCGATAACGATAATCGGCAGGTTTTTCTGTCTGAAAAGCGCAAGGGCCGCGTTGATGTACTCTATGGCCTGATGAAAAGACTGGGCGGTTTGCCCGCCGCGGTCATAAAACTTTTTTTGCATGTCGATGATTAAAAGGGCCGATTTCATGACAGGGTCTCCTTTTTAAAATTTATTTATTGCAAAAGATCTGAGGAGATAAGTACATGGATTGGCTGTTTTTGTCAAATTGAAAAAAAAGCCTCGCACAGAGCGCTGACAGCTTTTTCCCGCTCAGGTCGAGCGGGAAAAAATTCCGTCTTGTCTGTCTTTCGTCTGCCTTCCGTCTGCGGTTAAATGCTCTTCCTCCGAATTCCGGTCTGCCGCACCCTTTCCCTTCGCCGTAAGGGTTCAAAATTTTGAACCCTTACAAGGGAAGGTCGGTTGGCCCAAATTAGGATTCGGTCGAGGTCACGGCCTCTGCCGATCCATTGGAACCGTTTGGCTTGCGCTTGGCCTGACTCTGCGCCAGAGTCCTTTTACCCCACCGGGAATAAAGCCCGGCGCCCAACCCGGCCAGGCTGACACCGATGAAGATAATCGCGCCGATCACTCGGAAGATCATGGCCGCGGTTGAAAAGGCGACGCCGGGCAGATTGATCAGATCGCCCAAGAGGGAAGGGCTTTGCACCAGCACAAGACCCACAAAGATTTGCAGCATGGCGGAGCGTTCGCCCAAGAGCTTGCGCCCCAACGCCCGGCTGAAAGCGATATAACCCATCAGGCAGGTCACCAGCAGAGCCAGAAACAAGAACGGCAGAAAAAGGATGCCGATACAAGTGACGATAAAAGCCAATGGCAACAGGATCGGCGCCGCCATGCCCACCAGGGCCGAGCGGGGAAAGTCGCCGGTCAAATGTTCTTCTATCCTTCCCAATTGGCGCGGCATAAACACGGTCATGAGCAGCGCCATGAACAGCATAAAGAGCAAGAAAACAACTCCTGAAACCAGATGCAGCACCCGGCCCAAAAAAGTCTCTTCCAAATTAAAATGATCCCGATGTTTAAATCCCTTGAAATTTTTCAGAAAACCTAAAGGGAACCCGGATACATTCACTTTCTTGCCCCGGACATAGGCCGCCGGATCGATTTGGGCTTTGCCGCCCACATTGACCGCATCGCCCCGCACCGTCGCCTTGGGCCCAAGCACCAGGTCACCGCCCACGCAGACCGCATCGCCTCTGACCCGGCCGAAAACGGTCAAATTGCCGCCCACCACCACGGCGTCGCCGTTGATCGTTTCATTTTCCTGAATAACCCGGTCCTGGCCGATGCTGACGACTTCTTCTTCACCTCGATTGCGTTCGTCTTTTTCTTCATCATCTTCGTTTTTAAAATCGTTGTCTTCTTCTTTTTTACTCTCTTCAGCGGGACCGGTTTTATTCTGGGCCAACTGCAGCCCGGTTAAATCCGCGGCAACACCTTGAGCGGTCCAAAAGCCGGAAGCCGGTTGATGGACATTCACCGATAGGGCTTCGGCCGTAAAGGGCATGTAAAAGAAAGCCGCTAGCATGAGCCCCATCGCGGAAAAAATCGTTTTCTTGGTTATGCTTTGCATCATAAGACCTCCTTAAAATGAAAAAATCATTGTCCGGACTTTTGATCGCCGGAACTTTAAGATGAAAGACAAGGACAACGTGATAGCCAAAGCGATCGCTACTTCGGCATAGAACGTGCCCCAGCCTGATGAAGACCATGGGGGAATCGCCTTGATGAGGGTCCAAAAGGTCGCGGCCAGGGCGGAAACCGTTTGCAACAAACCGCTGATCAATGCCCAAAATTCCGTAAAACCAGTGAACAGGCCCGCAAGCATCCTGTTGGGGTCTGATTGCGCTGTCTCAAACCAACCGCGCACCATAAGCATGGAGGTTGATAAAATCACCAGAGTCATGATCCAGGAGAGAAGCCGGTGTTGCCGACGCTGCATTTGTTTGGCCAAAACCGCCTTTTTAACCGTATCCGCAACAAAACCGGAGCCCGGCTTGGGAACAGGCAACGAAACCAGCAAATCCAGACTAATTTGAAATGCCCTGAATTCGGTCCGGCAATTCCGGCATTGGGCCAGATGTTGCTCAAATCCTGCCCTTTTCTCGCCCCAAAGGGTTCCGTCCAGGACCGTCTGCATCAGCTCTTTTGTTTGAATACATTCCTTGCTCATCTAAATACCCTCGTTTAAAAATACGAATGGCTGCAGCTTTTGTTGCAAAAGCTCCCGGCCGCGGTGAATCCGTGCTTTGACCGTTCCGAGCGGTAAATCCAAAGCCCCGGAAATCTCTTCATAACTCAAATCCTCCACATGATACATGATAAGCGCGGATCGATATAAAACCGGAACAGAGGCCAGGGCTTGATTGACCGCCTTTTGCACCTCGTTCTTTTGCATCAAATCTTCGGCATTGGGCTTGTTATCCTCGATTTGGATCTCTTTTTCACCCTCCTCTTTTTTGATCAAGGGGATCGTTGGAACGGTTTTTTTCTTAAGCGCATCCAGGCAGTGGTTATGGGCAATGCGGAAAAGAAAGGGGTCGATGGGTCTAGATAGGTCAAAGCGGTCCAGGGCCAGATAAAATTTTATAAAAATTTCCTGAGCCAGGTCTTCGGCCCCGGACCCGGTCATGCGATGACAATAACCGATAAGGCGCTGCTGATAAAAATGGACCAACTCGCCAAAAGCAGCCTCGTCGCCCCCACAGGCGCGTTTGATTAAATTGGATGAATCCGGGACTGTTTCACGGGCCTGCATGCGTTCGGTTTCCGCCCTTTTGGGAAAAATGGACCAACATGATGAATACGAAACCCGGTCAAAAAGGTTGCACGATTTATTTTAACCCCAACGTTGCATATTTTCTTATGGTAGGCGCAGGCTTCAGCCTGCGTTTTGCGCAACCCAAAGGTTGCGACTACCCCGGCGATAGAACGCACATAGGTGACATTTATCGTAACTGCCAATTGTAAATTCAACAGCCATTTTAAAAATATTTTTTATGTTCAACCCCTTTTTTAACGCAACAATAAGGTTAACGGCACGACAGCCGGTGCGGCCTTCGAGTTCAACAAGATAAAATCATACCGCGCTTCCCGGTCTTTTGCATGCTTATTTTTTTCTTGCATCACTATAGTCCCTGTTTTATAGTTCACGAATCACCTCTCAAGTTTCAATTACACGATTGTCAAAATTTTTTATCATAAGCTTTTTTCTGAATGGAGACGCATATGACCGATCAAAAGGGTTTTACCCTGATTGAATTGATGATCGTTATTTCCATTATCGGCATTTTAGCTGCTATTGCCATCCCGCAATTTTCAGCTTACCGTGCCAGGGCCTGCCACAGCGAAGCCTTTGAATTGGCCGATGATGTCAGAAAAAACATTAAAGAATACTATGAACATACCGGCCTGTTCCCGAAAAATAATGAGCAAGCCGGAGTGGCGGCTCCTGAGTTAATAAAAGGTAAATATGTCGACCGCATCGAAGTCGTTGGCGGCGTTATTCATGTCTATTTTAACAAAGAGACGTTTGAAAAATACGGCAAGAAGGAAAGGGTGCTGCAACCGGCCATTATCAAAGATAACCCCACCGGCCCGATCATCTGGTTTTTGGATGCGGAAATAGAAAAAATCTCTCCGGACCTGATTAAGATCGGGAAAAGTCATCAAACACCTAAATAAATTATACTTATGAATAAATTTCTTATGATCTTTTTTTGGGGAACACATGGCGTTCAACGCAGCATAGAACGCTTGCTGGTCATTCTGATCATCGGTATCCTGGCGACGATTTTGTTTCATACCTACATCCCACTGGTTCAAAGGGCCAGGGTCCTGAATGGACTCTCGTTTGGGCTTGAACAATTCAAACGCGAGATCGCATACCACTGGGCTCTTTACGGCCAATGGCCCGCGGATGCAACCGGAATGGAAGTTTTTAGCTCCGACTCGACTTCGTTCATCAAAGACTTGCCCAACCGTATTAAAAAAGCGGAAGTCGAAAACGGCGCCATTCATGTGTTTTTCAAAGGCACCCTGGCGGGTCATGTGCTGACCTGCCGGCCGGCCGTGTTAAAAAAAAATACAACCGGCTCTATCATCTGGGTCTGCGGCGCGGTCCAGCCCGGTCCCACGGCCTGGGACTGGATCGGCCCGGACCGCACAAATATCGACAATAATTATATACCGAAAAACTTACGGTATTATTAACCGCCATACCCTGGAGAACTATCATGCTGTTTCAAAGAACCTTGTTGTTGAAAGAAAGCGGATTATTCTATCGCCAAATGGCCTATCTGCTCGCATCCGGCGCCACGCTTCCGGAAGCGTTGACCATCCTTCATGATGAATCTGACGACCTCAAAATCAGAAACATAACTGACTCCATTCAAGCCAAACTCACCCGGGGCGACTCCATTTCCCAAAGCTTGAGCGACTATCCCCAGGTTTTTAACCCGACACTCGCTTATCTCTTGTCAACGGATCAAGAAAATAAAAAAACTTCCGAGTTTTTATACCAATATGCGGACGAACTCGAACGCATGGACAGCATCAAACTGCGGCTGTTGCAAACCCTGGCTTATCCGTGCAAAGTACTTGCCTTCGCAGCATTGGTAATGTTTTTTCTCATGATTTTTGTTGTTCCGGTTTTTCAAGAATTCTTTCAGGACTCAGGGCTTCCTCCTCCGACTCGCTTTGTTTTAACGATCAGCATAATGGCAAGAGACTATTGGTTCGTCGTTCTTCCGGGATTAATCGGTCTTTTCCTATTGATAACCAAGTCAAAAAAATTTTTATATAAAATCGGATCTCGGCTACCCGGCCTCCGGGCCCTGCTTAATGACTTCTCGGTTTATTCCTTTTCAAAAAATCTTTCCATCCTGATTCCCTTGAATCGGCCTTTACCTGAAACCATCGAACAGGCTGCCCGCATGGTTCGGGACCAAGCCTATGCCGAACGGATTATCCGCGCTTCCCAAAACATACAAAACATGGAGCAGTTCAAAGAACAAGCCCGCAAAAACAAAATTCTACCCGGTTTATTTTGCAGTGTTCTCGCTATCGGCAACCGAACGCAGTCCTTGGACAAATTATTGGCGGAAATGGCCCGATTCTTTGAAAACAGAATAACCAAACGAATCGAAATCGTTACCAATTTTTTGGAAGCTTTCACTATTATTTTTATCGGAATGGTGGTCGGCTTCATGGTGATAGCTTTATATCTACCGATTTTTAAATTAACCAGCTTTGTCGGCTGATCAGAGAGATGCTGATGGAACGCGAGGGAGAAAACATGAATAACCGAACACAAGGCTTTACCCTGATTGAACTCATGATCGTTATCGCCATTATCGGCATATTGACCACCATGGCTCTGCCGTCCTATCAGGACCGGGTTATTCGCGCCCAAGTCCAGGAAGCGTTTAACCTGGCGGAAATGGCCCAGGAAAACATCGCTGCTTTTTATAAAGCTAAAAACAAAATGCCCCGGAACAACGCCGAGGCCGGTCTGCCTGCTCCTGAAAAAATCATCGGGAATTATGTCACCCGCGTACAAGTGATCGATGGGGCCATCGACGTCACCCTGGGAAACCGCGTCAATAAACACGCCCTGGGTAAAACCGTCACGATTCGTCCCGCCATTGTCAAAGGCGAACCGAAAGTGCCGATTGCTTGGGTCTTTGGCTATGCTTCGGTACCGCAAGGCATGCAGGTGCTCGGTAAAAACAATACCGACCTCTTGGCCCGTTTGCTCCCGGTCAATTGCCGGTATTAGAAAATCAGGCAGATAGACTATAGGGGTTTAGGCTATAGGAAAAACGTCATACAAAACCTGTTGTCGCCTGGCCTGCAGCCGTCGGTCTGACCGCCTACTCCGGCAGTGTCAAAGGGCCTTGCCGATCAGGCGACGCATCAATTTTATAAACAAAAAACGGCAAGATCAGGATACCGCGATATTTTAAATCAAAGCAGCCTGCGTCATCTGCTTTTCAACACCCCGATGACCCAGATAATCCCTTACAAAAACGATCTTGTCGTTTTTGATTCGAAAGAGACAGACCGATAAAAGCCGCAATGGTGCCCTATCAATGAGACGCTCTCCGAACCGGCCGGTGTAATAACCGCTGCCGTCAAACTCCGCCATAGCCGTATTCTCACCTTCAGTCAAAGCTGTGATTCGAAATTGCCAATCCTCAAATTTTCTCATTTTATCCTGTTCGCGGTTAATCAGGCAGAGAGGGCACAATCGAATGAAACCTTTCCCGGCAGTAGGGGCGGGTTTAAAACCCGCCCCTACAAAAACCTTGTACCCTATGGCATCGATTGCAACGCCCGAAGACCGCCCGAGTCATTACTCCCGTTAATCCAGTGTCTCGTGGGATTAATATTGCCCAAAATTTCAGAATCTCATTGGAAACAAATCGCCGATACTCTGCTTCTTATTTTGTCACTTTACAAACCGGCGGTTTTCCGCCCCGCACACCCGACCAATCGCCGCCTAATCTGCCGTTTTCATACCAAAGCCCTCTAAGCTCCCCCTTTGTCGAAAGAACCATAATACCGATTCCTGCGTGTTTGTCTTGTTCCTGAAGCCAATCGAAATGCATGACCCGGCCGTTTAGAGTACCGGAAAGACTGCCGCCGGCATAATCGTAGCAACCTATAATTCGAGCACCGTCCTGCTCGATCTTTAGGGCACCATAATTGGTTTGATAAACGCCGGTTACAGTCATTTGCGGTGCAGGACCGACCGGCAGACCGAACGCTTCGATCCCTATGATTTCGGTATATTCGGAGTTGCCCCAATTAGAGTTCACCGTAAATTTAAGCCACTGCACCGTTACCGGAGCAGCAAGTTTGACTTCCCTGCGATTACCCAACGCTGCTTCAAATTTCGTCAATTCCGTATAACCGTCGAGAGCCGATTGGTTTGACCCAAAAACCGTTATTCCTTTGGATGAGATACCGGGATATCCGGTTTCTTTAACGCCACTGTTATCAACGGCCACCCTGTCGATGGCATACGGCTGCGACAACTCGAATATAATTGTATGCGGGAAAGACACGCCCTTGGCGCTGCACCAACTATAACGCCTGGAACCGTCAATTAGATTTAAAGCCTTCCAGGTTTGTGTGCAGGCACTGCTCACCGAAACAATCACGGTGCCGTTTGAAAGCCCTAAAAGATTGGTTTTAGCGCTTTCGGCTTGACCGGCGGGCGTTGTGGTCCCTATACTCGTTTTTTGAGGACTCTTAAAACCTTTGCGGCCTCGATTGCCGTTTCCGACAAATATAGCGCCGATAATTATGGCGAACACAATCACTACAAATCCCCATTCCAATTTTGAAAAACGATGGCGCATAAATACTCCTATATGTAAGTTATTCAAGAATATCGAGTTCACGATTTTAAAGCAACAGTACAGGATATCTCAAAAATCAAAAAAATTAACCGTGCTGCTATTTAAAATGCCGGAAATAGCTCATTCGTTTTCTTAAAATAGCATTTTTTGAGATATCCTCTAATCATTACGCCTATACCTATAATGAATTCGTTTTATAAGCGGTTTTCAGCATCGTTAAAAAACTTCCGGCCGCCAGGGAAAGATAACGACCTTCTTTATAGATAGCCCCCATTTTTATCGGATGCTTATCGGAAAAATCTTTGATTTTCATGGCAACCAATCTTTGCTCAAATACTTCTTTTTTAACCGCCACTTCCGGAACGATCGAAATGCCGGAATTGATCGACACGAAATTTTTCACCACCTCAATCGAACTCAGTTCCATAGCAATAGATAAAGTCACTCCGGCCGCCTGGCAAGCCTCATCCAGGATCCGGCGTGAAGAACATTTTTGATCCAACAGAACACAGGTATACGCCTCCAGGTCTTTTAAATAGATTGTTTTCCTGCCGGCCAGAGGGTGCTGCGGGTGGCAGATCAGCACATCCGCACGATAAAACAGAGGAACGGTGACCAAGGGCGGCTTAAGATATTTCAGAGTGGAAATCCCCAAATCGACCTGATTGTCCATAACCAGATCTATGGTTTTCAAGGATGTCGCATTGCGCACTATAATTTCGATACCGGGGTATTTGGTCTGAAAAGACTGAATCAGCCGTGGTAAGCGATAGCAAGCGGTCGTATCCGAGGTGCAGATCGTTAACCGGCCCATGGCCATTTTTTTAAGATCAATCAATTCTTGCCCTGCTTGTTCCAGCAAAGCCTTTATTTGAGCCGTATAGCGCATTAAAATTTCACCGGCTTCGGTTAGTTCAATTCGTTTCGTCGAACGCTGAAAAAGTTTTTGCCCGATGGTTTCTTCCAGTCTGGCAACCTGAATGCTCACCGCTGATTGCGTCCGGAATATTTTTTCAGCTGCTTTGGAAAAGCTTAGGGTTTGGGCTACGGCTTGAAATGCATTTAACTGTTCGAAGCTGATTTCCATATATAAGCCTCATGAATAAATACTATCATTATAATTCATTTGACTAATATATCGTGATTCATTAAGGTCTGTCAATTTTTATTCATGCTGTCTGTTTTTTCGACAAAAGGAGACGCTTATGAAAAGGATATTAAAAGAACCGAGCTACAGCCTGAAAGATTTTAGAATCTTACCGGCCTTCACCCCTGAAACCTGCAAGCCTCAGGATGTTTCGCTGCAAACCCGCCTATGCCGCCGTGGGGATGATTTTATCCATTTGTCTCTTCCGTTCCTCAGCGCTGCCATGCATTCAGTTACCGGCGTGGAAATGGCCACCGCCCTAAGCACTTTGGGAGGAGTCGGTGTTTTACCCTTGCTGTCGTCAATAGAGGAGCAGTGTCACATGCTCAGAGCGGTGAAACAACATAAAGCCGGCTTTCAGACCGATCTCATCACCTTTGCGCCGGACCAGAAAGTCAGAGCATTGCAGCAAGTCATGGCACAGACATCCTATTCAATTTTTCCGGTGACGGATTCAGGCCGCTTTCACGGTAAGTTGCTGGGCGTGATAACCGACAAGGATTTTGATGCCCGCTACGATCTTGAAACGGATATCCAAGCGCGTATGAAAACGGTTTTACAGGTCGGCATCGAGGTTGAGGATCTCAAAGAAGCAAATCAATTAATGATAAAATATGGCCGTGGATTTTTACCGATTGTGTCCCGCGAAGGAACGCTGCAGTCCGTGGTTTTTAAAAAGGATTTGGATAGGCACATTCAATATCCCGAAACGACCGTAGATGCCCGGAAACGGCATTGCATTGGGGCGGCTATATCCACCCACCCTGCGGATCGCGAAAGGATCTCAACGCTTGTGCAGAATGAAGTGGATTTTCTGGTTATCGATTCCG
>RPPU01000010.1 GCA_003819975.1 Desulfobacteraceae bacterium | reverse complement strand
TGCGGCAAAGCGGCCCTCGGTAAGCCAGAAATCAAGGCCGGCGTCCATCAGGTTGATCATTTCTTTTTCATCATAAACGCGTCCGGCATAGCGGATGTAGGTCTCGCCGGGAATGAAGGCCGGATGGGCATGAAAGGATTCATGATGTTTTTCCGTAAAATAAAAAATAATCTTTCTTAAAATCAGGTCATGATATTTCGGCTTCAAAGAAAATAAATAGTCACAAGCGCTGAGCGGCACGTATTGGAATTGCTTAAATCGGACGGCGAGCGGCGCTGAAGATATCCTCTGGTTGAATGCGTCTTGCGGCAGAATATAATCTTCCGGGGCGGAAGGCGCCAGGATGGGTATGCCCAGGATATCCTCGCCCAGGATATCCACCACCATCAGGTTCGTTTCCGGAGTAATGGGAACATCCGGGGTGAGGTGGGGGTTGATTTTTACGATATCGCCTTTTTTGAACATGCTTTACCTCGAACGCCAAGGGATGCTCGGCTGACTTCGTTATGGTTTCTCTCCGGCACTATAGATAATAGCGGCCGTCCAAAACCACTTTGCCCGCATAGCAATCGCACCTTTTTTTAAATTCTTCCCAGGCCGTAGCGATAAATACGGCATCCGCCGACCGGACGGCTTGATCAAGACTATCGGCATAATCGATTTTCAAACTGATCGCGTTCTTAAAATTTTTTCCTGCCAAAGGATCGTAAGCCACGACCTTGGCTTTTCGCTCAACCAGCTCTTGAATGATCCCCGCGGCAGGCGTATCGCGGATGTCGTCGGTTTCCGGTTTGAAAGCCAGGCCAAGAACCGCCACTGTTTTGCCTTCCAAGCTCCCCAATTTTTTCTCCAGCAAATCGACCAAATATGTTTTACGTTTCAGGTTTACGGAATAGACCGATCGCAACAATTCCGGGTCAATGCCGATTGCTTCAGCTTTGCGGATCATGGCGATGGTGTCCTTGGGAAGGCAATAACCGCCGAAGCCGCAGCCCGGCCAAACATAGGACGTCATGGGCGCGGGCTTTCCCTGCCACCGGCGATCTTGATGTAAAGCTTTAAATGCGCTTTGAACGTCGATATCGCCCAGGACCTCGCCGATATTGGCCATTTCATTCGCAAAACTGATCAGGGTGGCCAGAAAAGTATTGGAGAGATATTTAATAAATTCGGCCGTGGTCAGCGACACTCTCCAAACCGGCACCCTGAAGGACTCGTAAAGAACATGGACGCGGTCGCCGCTTTTTTGGTCGGACGCGCCGATGACGATGCGGTCGGGATTCATGAAGTCATTCAAGGCCGTTCCCTCGCGCAAAAATTCCGGATTATTGGCCAAGCCGATGTCGGCACCGACCTTGATGCCCTTTTCCCGCAGCCATTGGATGATTTCTTTTGAAGTGCCGGGCGGGACCGTGGACTTGATCGCCAACACGATATCGCGACGGCGGGAGGCGATAATTTTTTCAAGCACCGCATAAATAGCGCTTAAATCGGCTCCGGCGGACGTCGAGGGAGTGCCCACACATAAAAAAAGGACGTCACATTCCTTGAGCAACGCCTCCCATTGCGCGACCGGAATAAACTGCTTGTACAATACCTTGGCAAGCGCTTCAGGCAATCCCTTTTCGTAAAACGGAATTTTGCCTTCCTGAATTTGCCTCAATTTAAAGGCATCGATGTCATATCCCATCACCTGGTGTCCCTGGAGAGCCAATCCGACTCCCGTGGTCAAGCCCACAAAACCAAGGCCGATAATTCCGATCATGCCGTGACCTCCCGCAGAAACTTCAAATAGCGCCCGACTCCTTCATGAACTTCGATTCCGGGCGCATAACCCAAAAGCGTTTTAGCTTTAGCGATATCCGGACAACGACGTTGCGGATTATGAATCAGGTAGTTTTGATCCGGGCTGGGTTGTGAACAAATACGGCCCCGGTAATCAAATAGTTGCTCGCCCCAATTTTGATAAATGGCCGCCAATTCCCGTACCGTGATCTCCGGCTTGTCGATCCCGATATTGAAAACATCGAATTCCTTCGACAACAAAACGCTGAAATAGCCGGTCAAGGCATCCCGGATATAACAATAGGTCCGGGTGGGAGTTCCATCCGAATGAATGACCATGTCTTCGCCCTGCATCACGGCCTTGGCAAAATCCGCGACGACTCTCTTATCGTTTATGCTCATACCCGGTCCGAAATTGTTGAAAGGTCGTACGATTTTAATCGGCATCTGCAACGTCTGATGATACAAGTAACATAAGGTTTCGCCGAACCTTTTGGCTTCATCGTAACAAGCCCGAGGTCCCAGGCAGGGCACATTGCCCCGGTAGTCTTCACCGGTGGGAATGAATTCCGGAAAGGGATCTCCATAGATTTCGCTGCTGGAAAAAAAGAGCAAGCTTTTTATACTCCTGTGCTTATAAAAATCCAAAAGCTTGCGCAGGCCCCACACATTGGCGTCCAAGGTCTCGATCGGGTATCGGCGATAGAAACTAGGCGAAGCAATGGAAGCGAGGTGAATGACATAATCGACCTTTTCGCTGCCGGGTAAGTGTTGCAGATCGTCCTTGGCGATATCAAATTGGGAAACACGGAAAAAAGGAAATTTCTCGCATAACGTTTTCAACCAGGGCGGCGTGCCGAACATGAAATTGTCCAATCCGATGACGGAAGCCGGTTCGCAACCCAAGGCCGACAGCCGGCTTAAGGCATGCGCGAAATTAAAACCCAAAAAACCGGCAATCCCGGTTATCAAAAACCGGGCGCCGGAAAAAGCCGCTTTATTTTGGATATGGTTCCATACTTCTTGATAATCCTCTTTTAAAATCTCGGATGTTGAAAAATTCATGCACCCAATCCTTTCATGTGAACGCGTTTCCCGCGTTGCGGCAAAAGTTGAATTGTACATTAAAAAAAAAATTATTCAACCAAAATAGCGAATAAATAAAGACAACTAAAGGCTTTAGGGATTATTTTTCTTGACATCAAAATACGGCCTGATTATTTTGGGTGCACTCGAACCGGAGTGTTCGGTTTTTGGTCGTTTCGAATCCCATGTAATCCATCACACCTTTAAAATAACGGTTTGAAATGAATACCCATAATAATAAAAGCCAACACCCTATTCTGAAGACTCTGCGACATTCTATTTTTCTAGTCTCTTTTCCGTTCGGGATTATCGCTTTTATTCTCCCCATCTACAGCAAAAATTTGGGCGCTTCCGCCTTTGAGATTGGACTTCTTTTTTTTGTTTTTTTAATTGTGCCTACTGTCGTTCGTCCTTTTATCGGCCCGTTCCTCGATCGCTGGGGACGCCGGCCTTTCCTGTTGATCGGATTGTTCGGCTATGTTTTGGCCATGATTGTTTTTTGCTTTTCAAACAGCATTCCGCTGTTGGGCATGGCCCGATTTTTACAAGGATTGGGGCAGGCGTTATTTTGGATTGCCGCCAATACGATTGTGGCGGATCTGGCTTCCGCGACCGGTCGCGGATTCAACTTCGGCCTGATTGATGAAGCCGTCAACCGCGGAGCTATTATAGGGACGTTCCTGGGCATATCCATGATTTTCGCTTTTCAAAGTTTGCATGTGAGCTGGCGCCAGATCTGGTTCTGGCTTTTTATTTTATATACCCTTCCGGCTTTTTTATCTTTAGGGACTGCCTGGCGCGGCATCCCGGAAACCCGACCACATGCCGCGACAAGCGTAAAAATGCGTATTCCATTATCCGGACAATTGATGACATTGTTGGTTATCGTTTTTCTCTCCGGTATTTCCACCTTTATGATTTGGCCCATGCTGATGATATTCCTTCAAGATATTCTTAAAGCACAATTCAACCAAATTGCATTGGCCTATGTGCCGGCTGCCTTGATCGGCGCATTTTTGCCATCCCGCATGGGCCGGCTTACAGACCGTTATGGTCGTAAAAAAATGATCATTGCCGGTTTGCTTAGCAGTGCCCTATCTTCAGCGGTGGTTCCGCAACTCCAAAGCCTGTTGCCTCTTTCGATTTTATGGGCGATACAATCGCTGGCAGCGGCTGCGGCAAACCCCGCCGAGCTTGCCCTGCTGGCGGATATCGCCGGAGAGGATGTTCGCGGCACTGTTTACGGATTTTTTACCTTCTCGTTTTTTCTGGGCGGGGCCTTGGGTGCCGGCGCAGGCGGTTGGCTGTATGACCATACGGGTTTTGCCGTACCTTTTTATCTCAATACATTTTTCATGATAATCGGTTGTTTTTTGGTCCACTTTATATTGCGGGAAACGATGAAACCGGTTCCAAAAAACACTTAAAAAATGACTTTTCCCGGAGGAGCAAGATCATGAAAATTTTAGCCATTGAAAAAGAATTGCCGGGTGCCGGCGTTGCTTCCGAGAAATTCAACCTGCACGCCAAGGCTGAAGCCTTGCGGGTTTGGAAATTTTATCAATCCGGCGTTATCCGCGAGCTTTACTTTCGCCAGGATCGCCATGAAGCGGTATTGATTCTGGAATGCCGCGATCTGGCCGAAGCGGAAAGCCTATTGAACACCTTGCCCTTGGTCAAAGAAAAACTGATCGCCATTGACCTGATCCCGCTGGCGCCCTATCCCGGATTTGCGAGGCTTTTTTCCACTTAGAATAACAAATACCGATAAAACATCCGTCTTGGGAAAGACATAAAGAGAATATCGAATAACGAACACTGAATATAGAATAATGAAGGTCCTTTCCTAAATACTTCGATATTCAAAATTCGAAATTCGGTGTTCGATATTTTTCCTCACTCCCACGAAACCACCTCGATCTTCAGCATCTCCCCTATTTCTTGCGCCCATGTCCGGGCCAATTCCAAATCTTCGGTTCGTTCGACCACGATGGCTTTGCCGTTGATCAGCATGACCAAGTACTTGATGTCCGTTGAAATTTACCGGGTGGTATCGGGCAGATTTGAGAACCGGAAAAAAATACCGGTTTTTTCTACTCCTAAATCATTCTGAATTCTTTCTATTGAACCACAACACCCCTATTCCGCTCCGGTGATATTGACATTATGAAGCCTTACGGTCTCAGGCCCCTGAAAATTGTCGAACACCTGGATGTCGCTTGAAAAAATCATATGGTGTTGCACGCTTTTGATATTCCCGGAAATGGAGCCGCTGGTTACGGGAATTGGCTCGGAACCGTCGGCGGACGCATACTGGGCCAAGCGGATTTCTCCGCCGAAATCGCCGGTTAAAGGATCGCACTGAAAATCTGAAAATGAAAGCACTTCCAGATAGGCGCCTTGGCGCATATCCCGGACCGGGCAAGTCCCTTCCTTGACGATCGTATTGGGCACATCGCCCGTAGCCGGGCTGTTGAGATAATGGGTGAAACGCAAAGGCCCCCAATAATGCTTCAAAACACCTTGTTCGATAATCGCGATCGATTTCAGAGCCAACCCGTCCGCATCCCAAGCAGTCGATTGCACCGAATCAACCAGATACGGTTCCAGGCGTACATTCAGAGCATCACCCTCGATCCGATCCCCTTGAATGGACCGGCCCTTTTCCATGGTGGAAATTTTCTTATACACATTCTCGGCCGAAGCTTGGGAAAGATAATAACTGAAAAACTCCCGTACCGGCTCGCCGGTTAATAAAACCGGCACTTCTAGAGCCGGGGTCGCTTTGGCCCGGGCTCGGTCCCGGCATAGCAGAAGTTGCTTTTTCACGGAATCAGCGATTTTTTCGGGGAAAAAATCGGAAAAATGAATCAGCTTATACAGTTCCACATTTTCCGTTTGACCATGCCACTCCGTGATTATCTCCAGATCCCCTTTGTACGCAATATAGGCCGCATCCACACCCGCGGAATTCAGAATCCGGGTTTTGATCCGGTTCAAAAACAGCTCAGCGGAATTGATTCCGCCTTTGTCCAGGTTATCTTCTTTAAACAGGGCTTCGCTCAACGGTATGAGCCAATTTTCAAGGGGTTCGGAAGCAAAGCGGCTCTCCGGTATGGTTATGGCTGCCGGACCCGGTTCTGCCAGCGGATAGGGTTCATTTTTCACATATTGGGCTGCAAAAAGGCTTTTGCGAATCATGTTTTCTATTTCAGACAAGGAATAAGTGGGGTGCAGGCGCACATGGACGGAGCCGCGATAGTCCCGGTCTTCTCTGAAATCATGATACATGGTCAGAAAAAGATGCTTCACCTTTTTCGATCGGTTCATATCCAAATTTTTATTGATAAAAAAAAGTTCATGTCCCTGGGTTTCTTTTTCAATGATCTTCCAGGCGCTGACCTCTTTGATATGATTCAAAATTTCGATGATTCCTGCAAGCATCAACCTAACCTCGCTTTTGTTTTAATATAGGGTCCGCCGGCGGAAACCTTAACTCTTTCTTTATAACCTTTGCCGCACGCCCCGCTGCCGCTTAAACGGATTTCATCCCCGGAAACCATGGAAACGGACTTCAAAAGATCGGGAACATAACCGGTCAGAATCACCGGCGAAACCAGTTTGCCGGTCAAACGACCCTCCTTGATTTCCCGGGCATAATGAATCATGCACTGAATCCCCCAGTTGCGCGGATCTTCCATGCCGCTTGCAAATTTTTCAAGCAAATAACCGAATGAGATAGAGGCGATCATATCCGCTATCGTGTCCCGGCCTTTTGCGAAAAAAGTGTTGGTCATGCGGCTATAGGCTTTGCGTTCATAAGACTCGCGCTTGCCGTTGCCGGTCGGAGTTGTTTGTAATTGAAAAGCCGAGAGCAAGTCCGAGATGCCGTTTTTTAAAATACCTTTATCGATAATCAGGGTATCCTTGCCCAGGGTGCCTTCATCATCAAAGAAATAAGAAGAAACCTGTTGGGCGGCCCGGGCGCCGTCGTGCATGCTGACCAGTTCCGAAGCAATCGGTTTTCCCAGATATTCGGTTGCCTTGGCTCGCTTTTTCACGAACATATCCATTTCCACTCCGTGCCCGAACGCTTCATGAGCGATAAGACCGGCCACGCTCGGCGAGCAGATCACGTCATATTCACCCGGCTCGACTCGACCGGCATCCAGCAGGCTTTCTGCCTCGGTTACCGCCGCATTCAATCCTGCTTCCATATCCCGGATCAGTTCAACCCCTTTTAACCCGGAAAAAGATTGATAGGTGTATTTGGTATTGTCTTCCCGACGCACAATGGGAATGAGATAGCCCTGGCTCCAGATATAAGCCTGGGCCAGATCTTTTTTAGCGGATAAAAAGATTTTGGATACCTGGACCTGTTCGAAGATCACCTGCATATCGATTAAAAGCGCGGACTGTTGTTGGGCTCTTGTTTTTAAATCCATCAACCGGGCAATGATTTGCTTGGGTTCTGTTTCCTCAGGCGCAATGGCAACGTCGGCTTGCCAGGAAAGGTTTTCGGCTTTTTCTTCAATAATGGGATATTTATTTTTGGGAATGGCTTTGTTTTTCAAATCTTCAAGGGATTTTTTTAAACCCAGGCGGATATCCTCTCCGATTTTTCCGGCTTGATCCGGGTTTTCCGGAATTTGGTTAAAAGAAAATTCCGAATAATTGAACCCGTTATGGATCCGCACCACAAAACCCCTTTCCGTCCAGCCGGAATCCGCCACCTTGGTTTCGGTGAGCTGGGTTTCATAAATCGTGCCGGTCACATCCGTGGCCAAAATGGAAACATATGGAAAGTCCGTCAAGAGCTCTTGGATGATTTTTTGAAGATAAGGCTTTTGTTGTAATAGAAAATTCGACATTGCAACCTTCAAGGCTTGATCCTCCTGTTTTTCCGATAGCCCAACCGTTTTCGCTTAATATACCTATAAATTGCTTGTACACAACAATCATGGCCTGGCAAAATACGGGAATGACAGTCTACCCTACTTAAAAGACGACTGTTTTTCGAGCTGCAAATATTTATCTTCCTCTTCTTTTATCTTAAATCGTTCCCGGATAAGTTTTAGCTGGGAACGAATCGTGATTACCTACCGGAGCCCTTGTGTTTAGTCATACGCCGCAGTGAGGAGCGAACGAAGGCAACGCCGCAGATGATGCCTTGATGGTGAATCAGGGTCTACCGGAGCCCTTGTGTGACACGTCGCCGCATTCTAAAATAGAGATCATTCAGCCTTCCCCTTCTCTTGCACCCTTGACCCCTGTCTTTCACACGTTCAAACATTCTCACCTTTGCACGGGCGGACACCGTCCGCCCCTACGTTCGTACGTTCTCACGTTCACACGTTCTCACGTTCACACGTTCACACGGGCGACCGTGAAGGTCGCCCCTACTTCAGGATGGGCTGGCCGGTCGATTCGCGTACGCTGCTCCAGAGCGGGCCGTTGATATCGATTTTCTTGCGGCCCTGCAAGCAGACCGCGTTCGGGATGTTCACGTACACATTGTTCCACAAGCCGATCAGCATGTCGGTCTTGCCGCTCATGCCGGCATGCACCGCCATTTGCGCCAGGAATCCGCAGAAAATGGAATCGGAAGCATTGGCGGTCACGCTGCGGATGATGTAGCTGGGATCGATGTATTTAAGATTGATCTCGATCTTCTTTGACCGGAAATATCCTTCAATCTTTTCTTTCAGGAACAGGCCGATGTCGTGCTTCTTCACATTTCCGGACGCATCTTTTTCTTCAGGCAAATTTTTGAAAAACTTTTGCCCGGCTCCCTCGGCCGCGACCACCACGGCATGACCGCGGGTTTTGATCCGCCCCTCCAATACGGCCAAAAGTCCTTTGGGACCTTCCAAATCGAAATCTTCTTCCGGCACCAGCACGAAATTCACGTCCCTCGAAGCCAAAGCGGCATTGGCGGCAATGAATCCGGAATCCCGGCCCATGAGCTTGACCAGTCCGATGCCGTGCGGTGCGCCTTTGGCTTCCACATGCGCGCACTTGATAACCTTACGCGCTTCTTCCACGGCCGTGTCAAAACCGAAGGTCTTGGACACGAAGAAGATATCGTTGTCAATGGTCTTGGGTATGGCAATGACCGAACACTTGAACCCGCGCTGCAATGCTTCGCGAGCCACGGCCGAGGCGGCTTTCAGGGTTCCGTCGCCGCCGATAAAAAAAACGATGTTCATGTTCAGACGTTCGATCGCATCCACCATTTCGGGAACATCCTGAGAACCGCGCGAGGAGCTCAAAATCGTGCCGCCCACTTCGTGGATCTGCTCGACCGTGGTCGGGTTGAGTTCCAGAAGATCATGCTTAAATGCCGGGATAAAACCCTGAAGCCCGTAACGCACGCCATAGATATTCTTCACCTGATAGGCATAATTCAATTCAAGCACAATGCCGCGGATCACGTCGTTGATGCCCGGGCAAAGCCCTCCGCAGGTGACGATCCCGCATTTGGTTTTGGAAGCATCGAAAAAGATTTTCTTGCGCGGTCCGGCCAGTTCAAAAGAGGAAGGGGCGGTTTTCTTGTCGATGCACTGGTTAAAAACGCCAAGGGATGGATCGATAACCACACGTTCCTTGTCATCCACGAAAATCGTGTTGCTTTGCAAGGGAGATTCGATACCCGCTTTCCCCAAAGATTGCACGCCTGTATCCGGCTGGCCGGTCATGAGATTGGTTTCCACGATTCCTCCTCCTAAATAATTGATAATAAACTGTTTTCTTTATTAAAAAATCGTGTTATATTGATTGCCGTATTTAACTGAGTTTCAATGACAGCAAAATTCATTTGCAAATCTTGCTTAACTGTATCTCATTGATAATTTTAGCACAATTTATAGACAATCATAATGCTTTTTCTTGGCTATATTCGGTTTTAAGAAACAAGATCTACCTGACTTTGCCGATAAAATGAAGCTTAATTATTTGATATCATACCTTTTTATCTCAATTCGTTCTGATTTATAAAAATTACGGTTTCAAACGGAAAGTCCAATTATCTAATGGAGATTTACCATGCCGCGAAAGATTGAAAAAGCCGGGGTCATCGGATCCGGAGTGATGGGCGCTGCTTTGGCAGCGCAGCTCGCTAATGCCGGAATCAAAACCATGTTGCTCGATATTATCCCGCCGAAATTATCCGAAGAAGATCAGAAAAGAGGCCTGACCTTTGAAAGCCCGGCTTTTCGCAATAAACTGGCCGACCGCGGTCTGGGTCTGGCCCTCAAATCAAAGCCCGCCTCTTTTTACGTGCCGGAAAACGCCCAACTCATCACCCTGGGCAATATCGATGATGACCTTCCCAAATTCAAGGAAATGGATTGGATCATTGAAGCGGTTGTGGAAAGGCTGGACATCAAACAAAGCCTTTATGAGAAACTCGAGGCCATCCTCAAGCCCGATACGATCGTCTCTTCCAACACCTCCGGCATTTCCGCCAAAGCATTGGTTGAAAAACGAACTAAAAATTTTCGCGAGCATTTCGCCGTCACCCATTTCTTTAATCCTCCGCGTTACATGAAGCTTCTGGAACTGGTGGCCGGGCCCGATACTTCGGCCGAAGTCATGGAAACCCTGGCCTGGGTCTGCGAGCGCAAACTCGGCAAGGGCGTTGTTTATGCCAAGGACAGTCCCAATTTCATCGCCAACCGCATCGGGATCTTCAGTTTGCTTTACACCGTTCAGACCATGCTGAACCTGGGGTTGAGCATTGAAGCCGTGGACCAGTTGACCGGTCCGATCATCGGCCGGCCCAAGAGTGCTTCTTTTCGCACCGCCGACCTGGTCGGTTTGGACACCCTGGTGCACGTGGCCGACAATGTCTATAACGCCGCCTTGCAGGATGAAATGCGCGCCCTGTTTAAAATTCCCGATTTCATGCAGCAAATGCTGGCCAAAAACATGCTGGGTGAAAAAACCCGGCAGGGTTTTTATAAAAAAAGCGCCGACCCCTCGGGTAAACCGGTCATCCTTTCTTTGGATTATAAAAACCTGGAATACGCGCCTCAGAAAAAAGCCGATTTTGTCTCTTTGGAAATGGCCAAGAACGCCAAGGGGCTGGCCGAAAAACTCAAATCCCTTTATTTCGCCAATGACCTTGCGGGTCAATTCACTTTCCAGACCCTGACCGAAACCCTGATCTATTCCGCCAATCGGGTCAATGAAATCACGGATAATCTGCTCAGCATCGACCAAGCCATGCAATGGGGTTATGCCTGGGAAATGGGCCCGTTTGAAATCTGGGACGCCATCGGTTTGACTGCTTCCCTGGCCAAAATGCGTAAAAGCGGTTATATCATCCCGGCCTGGGTTCAGGCCCTGGTCGACAGCGGCCAAAATTCTTTTTACAAACGCGAACGCAGCACTCTCTCCTACTTTGATTTAGGGACCCGCGATTATGCCCCGGTTCCCATTAAACCCGGAGTTATTTTATTACCGGCGCTCAAAGATCGTCAAAAAAAGGTGGCCGGCAACCAGGGCGCCAGTCTGGTGGACTTGGGCGACGGCGTGGCTTGTTTTGAATTTCATACCAAAATGAATGCCATGGGCGAAGAGATCATCACCATGCTCCTTCAAGCTCTTGAAATCACGGCAAAGAATTTTGAAGGCCTGATCATCGCCAACCACGGCCGGAACTTCTCAGCCGGCGCCAATTTGCCCTTGGTCCTGTTCATGGCTCAGGAAGAAGATTGGGACGAACTGGAATGGGCCATTAAGACCTTCCAGGATGTGTTCATGAAAATGAAATACCTTGCCAAACCGGTGGTGGCGGCTCCGGCCGGCCTGACCCTGGGCGGCGGCTGCGAGATCTGCCTGGCGGCCGATCGCGTGCGCTTTGCCGCGGAAACCTATATGGGCTTGGTGGAAGCCGGCATCGGCGTGGTTCCGGCCGGCGGCGGGACCAAGGAACTGCTCCTGCGCAACACCGAGCATCTTTTTGAAGTCCAGCCGGGCGGGGTCTATCCCAAGCAGATCGAGCTCATGCCCTTTGTCGCCCGCGCCTTTGAAACCATTGCCATGGCCAAAGTCTCCACTTCCGGGCCCGAAGCGATCAAGCTCGGCTATTTGCGTTCTACGGATAAAATGACCGTCAACCGCGATTTCCAGATTGAGGATGCCAAAAAAACCGTGTTGGCCATGAATCTGGAAGGCTATCAACCGCCCCTGCCCCGGGAAGCCATCCGCGTGGCCGGTGAAAACACCCTTGCCATGCTCAAGCTGGCTGCCTGGACCCTGCATGAACAGGGTTTTGCCACCGAGCATGACCTGACCGTGGCTGAAAAAGTCGCTTATATCCTTTGCGGCGGAAAAGTTCAAGCCGACACCCGGGTCACCGAACAGTATCTATTGGACCTGGAACGCGAGGCTTTTCTGAGTTTGTGCGGCACGGCCAAAACCCAGGCCCGTATCGAGCATATGCTGAAAACAGGGAAACCGTTGAGGAACTGAGAAAAAAATTTCACCGCCCGTTGCACTCGAGGCACAGAGGTCGCAGAGTTTAATTTATTTTTTCCCTGTCGGTGAGAGGCCGACAGGGAAAAAAAACTCAGTGATTATAACATGAAGAGATATTTATCCGCGGGGCTGGTTGATTTTTGCTTTTGGCCGCCTCAGCACAACAGTTTTAATGTTCACAAAACTATTCCAAAAGCAAAAAATAAAAACCTTTGCGCCCTTTGCGGTGAATAAAGTTTTGCAGGGGAATGGAACCAGAAAGGATATACCATGAAAGAAGCAGTGATTGTCGCGGCCTGCCGTACCGCGGTCGGTAAAGCACCCAAAGGCATGCTCCGGGACACCCGGCCGGAACAGATGGGCGGAATCGTACTCACGGAACTGCTCAAACGCGCCGGCGGACTGGACCCCCAAATGATCGATGACGTGATCATCGGCTGCACCTTCCCGGAAGCCACTCAAGGCCTTAATCTGGGGCGCGTCTTGGTCATGTCCCTGGGCTGGCCCGACCGGATTCCGGGCATGACCGTCAACCGCTTCTGTTCTTCCGGCCTGCAAGCCATTGCGATCTGCGCGGAAAAAATCATGTGCGGTTTTGCCGAAACGGTTATTGCCGGCGGCATCGAAAACATGAGTCAAATCCCCATGGGTGGGAACATGCTTTACCCCAACCCGGCCCTGGTGGAGCAGCGGCCCGCCGCTTTCAGCGGCATGGGTCTGACCGCCGAAAACGTGGCGGAAAAATATCAAATCAGCCGGGCCGAACAGGACGCCTTCGGCGTTCAAAGCCAGCAAAAAGCTTTTGCAGCCGTCCAAGCCGGCCGGTTCAAGGAGCAGATCGTGCCCATGCCGATAAAAATTCAAAAGCAATTGCCCAACAATCATTTTGATTGGGACGAAACGATCTTTGACACAGATGAAGGCGTGCGTCCCAATACCACCGCCGCAAACCTGGCCGGTTTGCGGCCCGTATTCAAAGCCAACGGCACGGTCACGGCCGGCAATTCCTCGCAGATGAGCGACGGCGCCGCCGGCGTCGTCCTGATGTCGCGCGAAAAAGCCCGCGAACTGGGCCTGCGGCCCTTGGCGGTTTTTCGTTTTCACAGCGTCGAGGGTTGCCCGCCCGAGTACATGGGCGTGGGCCCGGCCGTGGTGGTGCCTAAAATCCTGAAACTCGCCGGCCTGACTCTCGATCAGATCGGTTTGATCGAAATGAATGAAGCCTTTGCCGCCCAGGCCATCTACTGCATGCGCGAATTGAATATGAACCCCGCCGTCACCAATGTGAACGGCGGCGCCATTGCCCTGGGACACCCGCTCGGTTGCACCGGCGCCAAGTTGACCACCCAATTGATTTATGAAATGCAGGCCCGCCAAATCCAATGGGGCCTGGTCACGATGTGCATCGGTTTCGGCATGGGCGCGGCAGCGCTCTTCGAGCGTGAGAACGTGTGAACGTGAGAACGTTTGAACGTGTGAAATAAAAACCGTGTGAACGTGAGAAAGTGTGAAAGTATGAACGAATAAAATAGGACCTCCTTCACACGTTCAAACGTTCTTTTTCCATACATTCTCACGTTCTAACGTTCTCACATTCACACGTTGTCTTGTTAACGCGTTCACGCACCTTGTGTTCACTTAATTTTTTTAAGGAGTACGATTATGTCTCTAAATGAACAAACCCGCGGCGGCGATTTTTTGATCCGGGACATCTCTCCGGCCGACCTGTTCACGCCCGAGGATTTCACCAAAGAACAACGCTTGATCGCCAAATCGGCCGAAGAATTCGGCCAAGGCGAACTCGTGCCTAAAAGAGAAGATCTTAAAAATCTGAATCCCGATCTGCTCAAAACCATTTTAAAAAAGGCCGGCGAACTGGGCTTTATCGGCGCCGATATTCCGGAGATTTACGGCGGGTCCGGTCTGGATAAAGTCAGCGCCAGCCTGATCACGGAATACATTAACCAGGGCATTTGCGGATTCAGCGTGACCTATGCGGTCCAAACCGGCATCGGCAGCCTGCCGATCATCCTCTTCGGCACGCCCGACCAAAAAAAACGCTACTTGCCGAAACTCGCCTCCGCGGAAATGATCGGCGCTTATGCTTTGACCGAGCCGGGACACGGTTCCGATGCTTTACGCGCGGAAACCAAGGCCGTGCTTTCCGCGGACGGCCGACATTATATCCTCAACGGTCAGAAGCAGTTCATCACCAATGCCGGTTTTGCCGATCTTTTCCTGACTTATGCCCAGGTCAACGAAACCCAATTCACCAGTTTTATCGTGGAACGCCAATGGCCGGGCGTTTCCCTGGATGAGGAAGAAAAAAAAATGGGCATGCACGGCACTTCCACCCGCGCCGTTATCTTTCAGGATGTGAAGGTCCCGGTTGCGAATGTGCTGGGCGAAGTGGGCAAGGGCCATATAGTAGCTCTTAATACCCTGAATATCGGCCGCTATAAACTAGGCGCCATTTGTATGGGCGTCAGCAAAATCGCCCTGGCCGATGCGGTCAAATATGCCAAATCCAGAATTCAATTCGGTCAACCCATCTCCAATTTCGGCCTGATCAAACATAAGATAGCCGAGATGATCGTTAAAATTTACGTCAATGAAAGCATGATCTATCGCACGGCCGGTCTGTTGGACAAGGCCTTAGAAGGCATTGATTCCACCAAAGATGAAGCCGGCAACCTGATCGCCGAGGCATTGCGGCGCTATGCCATTGAATGCTCCATTAATAAAGTCTTCGGCTCCGAAACCATGGACTTCGTGATGGATGAATACGTGCAGATTATGGGCGGTTACGGTTATATCGAGGATTACCCGGCTGAAGCCGCTTACCGGGACGCGCGCATCAACCGCATCTGGGAAGGCACCAATGAGATCAACCGCTTGCTCATCGTCGATATGTTGCTCAAAGCTGCGTTAAAAGGGGAATTGCCCCTGTTACATGCCGTCAAAAAAGCCGCCGAAGATCTGCTGGGTCTGATGCCGAAACTGGATGCGGAACAAGGCATCCTGGAAAAAGAGCAAAAAATGATCTCTATGGCCAAAAAGATCGCTTTGCTTTCCGCCGGAGCCGCGACCCAAAAATACCTGCAAAAACTGGGTAATGAGCAGGAATTGGTGGCCTTGATCGCCGATATGGTCATTGAAATCTTTGCCATGGAGAGTGCTCTTTTGAGAACCTTAAAAAAAATCAAAAAAGAAGGTCCTGACGCGGCCCGCATTCAGATCGCGGCCACCCAGGTTTATATCCAGAGCGCCTTTCCCAAGCTCGACCAAATGGCCAAAGAGGTCTTCAGCGCCCTCAGCCGGGGTGAAGAGCTTAAAACCCAGCTCATGGGCCTAAAGAAACTGACCCGCTTTACTCCGGATAATCTGATCAAGCTCAGGCGTGAAATCGCTGAAAGCATCCTGGCGATCGGCAAATATCACTTGACGCGCCTCTGATCTTTTGCTATACTGTTTTGCAAGTAAACATCTTTGCCGCTTCCTTTGATAAAAAGGGTCTGAATCAGGCCCTTTTTATTTTTTTCTGAAGAGCCTGTATCAAGCCAACAGAAATTTAAGACGGAAAATCAGCACGGCAGAGGCGTTTTTATATTATTTTTATGTTTTTTGATCCTATATTTTTTTTGATTCCACGTTTTTCGGGATCAAAAAAAATATAGGATCAAAAAACATCTCAGGAGCATGTTCAATGAAAGATGACATTCAGTCTTTTCGCAATATCGGCATCAGTGCTCATATTGACTCAGGCAAAACCACCCTCACCGAGAGGATTCTTTTTTACACCAAACGTATTTCCACGGTCCATGAGGTCAAAGGCAAGGATGGCGTGGGCGCCACCATGGATTCCATGGAATTGGAGCGTGAACGCGGTATCACGATCTCCTCAGCCGCGACCTATTGCACCTGGAAAGGCCACCGCATCAATATCATCGACACGCCCGGTCACGTGGATTTCACTATTGAAGTGGAGCGGGCCTTGCGCGTGCTGGACGGTTCCATTCTGGTCCTCTGTGCCGTGGGCGGGGTTCAATCCCAATCCATTACCGTTGACCGTCAGATGAACCGCTACAAGGTTCCGCGCATTGCTTTCATCAATAAATGCGACCGTTCCGGCGCCAACCCCTTGCGCGTGGCTGAACAGTTGCGCGAAAAACTAAGCCATAATGCCGTGCTCATACAGCTCCCCATCGGCCTGGAAGGCGACTTTAAAGGGGTGATCGATCTGGTCACCATGAAAGCCGTCTATTTTGAAGGCCGTCTAGGTGAGGAATTGCAAATCCAAGAGATCCCCGCCGATCTCCAGGAGCTGGCCCGGGAAAAAAGAGAAGCATTGCTGGATGCGGCTTCCCTGTTTTCCGATGAATTGACCGAAGCCATTCTGAATGATCAAGTGAAACCCGAATTGATCCAGGATGCGATCCGGCGCGGGACTCTGGCCAGGCAATTGACGCCGGTCATGATGGGTTCGGCTTATAAAAATGTGGGCGTGCAACCTCTGCTGGACGGCGTGGCTGCGTATCTGCCTTCGCCCAAAGAGGTCCAAAACATCGCTCTGGACCTGGACCAGAATCAAAAAGAAGTTGAATTGACCAGCGATTTAAAAGCTCCGTTGGTGGCCCTGGCTTTTAAGCTGGAAGTCACCCCTTACGGCCAATTGACCTATTTGCGCATTTACCAGGGCTCAATTGCCAAGGGTGACGACCTGGTCAACACCCGCAACCGCAAAAAACTAAAAGTCGGCCGGTTGGTGCGCATGCATGCCGATGAAATGGAAGAGATCACCAACGCCGGCGCCGGCGACATTGTGGCCCTTTTCGGCGTGGATTGTTATTCCGGAGATACGTTCACCGACGGCAACACCAATTATGTCATGACCTCGATGTTTGTTCCGGAACCCGTTATCTCCCTGGCCCTAAAACCTAAAGACACTGCCAATAACGACAAAATGTTCAAAGCCATCAACCGCTTTGTCAAAGAAGACCCGACCTTTCGCTCCTATGTGGACCATGAATCGGGCGAGACCATTATCTCCGGTATGGGCGAACTGCATCTGGATATTTATGTAGAACGGATGAAACGCGAATTCGGGGCAGAAGTTTCAACCGGCATTCCTCTGGTTGCCTACCGGGAAGCGATTTCAGCCCGGGCCGAATTCAACTACACTCATAAAAAACAGACCGGCGGTTCCGGCCAATATGGTCGCGTGGCCGGTTTTATGGAACCCTCTGAAAAAGGCGTTTATGAGTTTGAAGACCAAATCCGGGGCGCCGCTATTCCAACCGAATTCATCTCTTCCATAGACAAAGGCTTTGAATCTTGCTTGGCTAAAGGACCTTATATGGGATATCCTGTGATCGGCATGAAAATCGCCATCAATGACGGTCAGGCCCATTCCGTGGATTCATCTGACCGGGCTTTTATGGCCGCAGCCATCGGCGCTTTTAAACAGGCCTATGCCAAGGCCAAACCGCTTATCCTGGAGCCGATCATGAAACTCTCCGTGGAAAGCCCTACGGAATTTCAAGGCAATATCATGGGTTCCATCAATCAACGCCGCGGTCTGATCATGAGCGCCACTGAGGATAAAAACTTCACCACCATTGACGCGGAAGTGCCTTTGGCGGAAATGTTCGGCTATGCCACCATCCTGCGTTCCTTGACTCAAGGCAAGGCCGAGTTTACCATGGAGTTTTCGCGCTATAACAAGGTGCCGGAATCCATTGCCGAAAAGCTGAAAACCGAAAAACAAAAGCAATCTAAATAGAGAAAGGAATCCGCCATGATAAACGATTTTGCTAAAGTCAGTCCGCTTAAAATTCTCGAGGGTTCCAGCCAAAAAAGATTAGGCAAGGGCAACCTGGGGGTCTTGATCGCCCGGGCCGGCGTGGGCAAGACCGCCTGCCTGATTCACATTGCTTTTGATAAAATTTTCCGTCAGGACCGCCTGGTGCATGTCTCTTTGGAAGACGGGCCGGAAAAAGTCTCTTTTTATTATAATGTTATTTTTTCCGATCTGGTCAAGGCCATGAATCTGAAAGAAGAATCCGGTTTGCGTCTTTTGATTGAACGCAACCGCATGATCCTGGCCTATATGCACCAAAGTTTTGAAATCAACCGCCTGCGTTCCAACCTGCAAAACCTGATTGAAAAAGTCGGCTTTGTTCCCGATGCCATGATCGTGGATAGTCTGAATTTTTCCAAAGCCGGCCGGGAAATCTTTGAAAATTTTAAAAAAGTGGCTTTGGATTTTAAAATGGAGATCTGGTTTTCAGCCCTGGCCCATCAACAAATCAGCGCCGCCAATACCCGGGGCATTCCCTACCCCTGCAATCACCTGGACGACCTGTTCGAAATCATCATCCAACTCCAGTCCGATCAATCCGGGGTCTCGCTGAATTTACTGAAAGACCATAATGAAACACCGGCGCCCGATATCAAAGTGCAACTGGACCCCAATACTTTTTTGGCTTTGTTGCACTAGCCTCAAAACCAAATCCGGAAGCAGAATGATTGATCTGCTTCCGGAAATGAGAAACAACTTTTGCTGTCAGCGGCATCATTTGTAATAAGGGCCTAAAATTCCAAGCTCTTCTTCTATAAATATTTCCCCGCAAAAAATCTCGGAGTGTTCATTCTTTCCAAGGATTTAAAATAGAGATACCGGCATTTATAAAATCATCTTCATTGCGCGTCACCAGGTGCAGGTTTCCATGCAGCGCCAGGGCGGCAATGAGGGAATCCATAAGGGCCATTATCCTGCCCTTGAGTTCAAGAGCGGCCATAAGCCGACCCCAAACCAGCATCACATCCATGTTAATCGACAGGATATTTTGAGAAAAGCGTTGCAAAAGTTCGTTTTGCAGCCAAGACTCCAGTTTTTGTTTTCGGCGTGAATCAATAAGTTTGGCAATGCCCTTGGAGATCTCTCCGATTGTGATCACACTCAAAAATAAATTTGCCGGATCTTGTTCATCAACCCATTGTACCACGCGCAGATTTGGGGATTTAACGACAAGTTCTGAAATGAGACAGGTATCGAGTAGATATTTCATAATGAAAGGTCACCCCGTGCCGGACCTTTCTCGCGACTCAAATCAAGGTCAACACCATAAAGAGGCGATTCCCGCAGAAAAAGAGAAAGCGGTTTTTGGGCTGCCAGCATTTTTCGATAGTCATCCGCGGATAAAACAACAGCCACTTCAGCGCCCCGTCGTGTGATGATTTGCGGGCCGTCTGCAAGGGCATTCTCCACTACTTGACTAAATTTGTTTTTTGCGTCTTGAAGCTGCCATACTTGGGACATAATAAACCTCCTGTCTAGTCTGTCTAGATTTTATTCAAAAGCAATAGGTCTGTCAAGATATTAAATATTATATTAGAATTAAAAATATTTAATTAAATTTGCATAAAATTAATTATAAATATCAAAAAATCCTTACGGTTTTTTTCCTTGCCGCCCCGGATTGCTTCGCCTATAATCCGTGCTGCAACTTATTGATTCTATGGAGGATGGTAAATGAAACCGCATCGATCGCTCAAGATAAGCCTATCTTTTTTTTCCATTTTATTGCTTTTTATTTTTGCCCAAACAGGCTTGGCCCAGCAAAAAATATTGCAGCTTGGCTTGGAAGACCAGCCCAAAATTCTGGACCCGCGCTATGCCACGGACGCCGCCGGCATGCGTATCTCCCAGCATCTGCTCTTCTCCACCTTGGTTCAATTGGGCTACGATCTCCAGATCGTGCCGGATCTGGCCGAGCGCTGGGAAATCAAAGAAGACAAAATCTATCGTTTTTATCTGAAAAAAGGGATCAAGTTCCAGGACGGCCAACCCCTCACGGCCGAAGATGTGAAATTCACCTTCGAACATCTGCGGGACCCTGAATCGAAATCTCCCTTTGTCGGCACGTATAAAGGCATTGAAAGCATCACCGTCAAAAGCCCGCTGATCGTCGAATTCAAACTGGCCCAGCCCGATGCCTCTTTTTTAACCAAAGCGATCATGGCCATCCTGCCCAAGCACATTCTGACCGGTGCAGCCAAAGAGGAATTTCCCACCCGCTTGACCGGCAGCGGCCCGTTTCGATTTGTCTCGCAAACACCCAATGAAATTATCCTTGAAAAGAACAACTCCTACTTCAAAGGCGCGCCCAAACTCGACCAGATTGTTTTCAAAATCGTCAAAGACAACAATACCCGCTTTCTTAAAATGCAAAAAGGGGAACTGGATCTCTCCATTAACGCGATCCAACTCGATAAGGTCGATGACTTTAAAAAGCCGCCGCTGAGCGAAATGTATAACGTCATTGAAAACCCCGGAATCGGCTACAATTATGTCTC
>RPPU01000009.1 GCA_003819975.1 Desulfobacteraceae bacterium | reverse complement strand
GACAACTTTTGGCGATCTTTGGAGTGCGGCGGCAAGACGCCGCTTTTTAAAGCGCGACATGTCGCGCTGAGTCAAAGCGCGGACATATCCGCGCAATCCAAATAAGCGACCCGTACGATGGTAATGGGTCAACTGTTTGCTTTTCACCTATCGACAACCCGGGATTTCTAAAAATACACTTTATCAGCAACGGCTCTTGAGAATCGAATCGTAAAATTTCAAAAGGCTTATTTTTAGAAATCCCCATGTAGATATTTTTGAATAAGAAGCCTATTCTCGAGGAGAGAAATATGAAAAAAATCAGGCGGTTTTTTTTGATTGCATTACTCTCTGCCCTGATGGTTCCGGAGATTGTGCAAGCGGATGAATGCGTCTTTTTGACAAGTCAAGACGGTCATGACTATTACTATCATACCATGAGCTTGCGTTATTCAGGGGATAGCGTCAAGTTCCTGCTGTTGGCGGACAATTGTTTATTGGAAATTATAGGAGAAGTTGAAATCGATTGCGCTAAAAAGACGATCCGTTATCAGGACCCTGTTAACCCAAATACCTTTACAGGTTGGGCGCCGGTTCATCCGGACACGTTTGATGATGCTTTGAGAAAGAAATTGTGTCCATAAGAGAGGGTGAGATTTTTTGCAATGAAATTCCCCCTCATCAACCGACCTCTTTGCGCCCATCCTCTTTTCAAAAATAGGATGGGCGCAAGAGTTTTAAGCTTGGTTACGGGTCACGACAAATTCGCCGTAGTCGTCGCCCATTTCAATGCCTTTGGTTTGTTGGCATTTGAAGGTATAAATCCCGGTCTTGCCCTTGGGGTCATAAGGACCGCCATAGGCCAGGTCCATAAACGCACCGCTGACGCCGGTGATCATGAAGGCGGCCGGCCGGTTTGTTTTGCCGTAACTAATGATATCGCTCTCATAATAATCATAGGCGCGCACCACCATTTTTTGATTGGGTATTAATTCGGTCACTTCCGACTTAGCCCAACCCCAGGCGGTGAAAACCGCGAAAGCGCCGTGCAGGACATCTTCCGGCATTTTTTCGAGCATAGGCCCGACTACTGTCTTAAATTCTTCAGAGGTGATAATCCCATGCCCGGTATGGTAGCCGCACTCATGGGCGGCATTGATCAGCAACTCCTCGGCGGCCGGGACCAGATGTTCCGGTACGGAGTTGATCATGCGGCGGGCAAAACCGTTCCAGATGGCGGCCGGTAATTGCTGCACATACACGCCGAACACCGGAATCATGCCTTCTTCATTCCCCAATATTTTTACTTTTGACATCTCTTCGATGATTTTTTTTCTGTCGATAGTCATAGTTTTCTCCTTTAGGCGGCCACGCCTTTGAATTCCGATTTTTCGTCACCGCATACGAGGCTCTTGGTTTCCGTGACCCTGAAGCTCCGGACCGGTTTTTCATTGACCAGGGCCGCAACGGCAGCCACAAAACCCACCGTGAACAGGTTGACCGGTTTTTTGCTGCCGCCCCATTTTTTCAACCAGCCTTCGTCCAGGTGGCTGTATTCCATTTCAGCCAAAATCTCAAATTTACCGACACCGGTAAATTGAATCAAGCCCATGCCTACAGCCTGCCAATATTGCCGGGCGATCTCCACTTTTTCTTCTGCCGTGGTTGCACCCTTGTTCAAATAATAACTGTTCAAGACTTCGTAAAAAGTGTCTTCACTGGCTTCCACCAAATGGTCGGCGCCATTGAAGTTCACCGCATCCAGCGCCAGTTGGGAATAAAGCGTGGCATAATGATGGCAATGGAGCACGGTACAGACTCCGTTCAGAAAATGCCGACTTTTAACCGGATCGAACCTTCTATCGACTTCAAACTCGATCTTTTTTTCCTGACTCATTGTTTTCCCCTTTCATTTCATAATTTTACATCTTTGCCCAAGACTTCTTTGAGGGCCTGTTCCGCTTTGGCGAGGTTTTCGGCCGTATCGGGCGCGGTTGGCGCCAGAAAAACGCTGATCCCCGTGATCATGGTCAAGCGCAGGGAAGCCTTGGCGCCGCCGTCTTTTTGGGCCATTTCAAAGGCCTTAACCAATTTTTCACCCATAGTTAAAATCTCCTGTTTATGTAGGTTGCATCACTTCATTCAACCCTATGCATAGGATTAAATTTTTCGTACAGATATAAAATCAGAGACATCGACTTTTCAAATAACGCAATATCTCTGCCATTTGGAAGCGGCAAATAAATCGATTTTTTAATAGGGATGAATTGAAGGTCGGTTAATTAAATTTTGCAATATCAATAAGTTGGAAAAGAAAAAGTCAGGGCAGAAAGAGGGTACGAATGCAAGCCATCGGTTTGCGGTTTATGTACGCCAAAGAAGCAACGGTCTTGCCGGTTAGAAGCGGAAACGTTGAATGAATGGGTGATCTTTGATCGGCATTTTTAAAAAATGTCCATACCCATCCAGTGATGCGCAAAATATTTTCCATTTAAGAACATTTCCTTGCTGATTGTGCCTTCTTTTTTAAAGCCTTTATGTTTATCCGATTCCATTGTTGCTTGATTTACTTCGTTTGTAGAAAAATCGAAATTTTTTCATGGCTATTTTATAGGAGGCTCAGCCGCTGAAACGATTTCACAAAATTCATCTTTTATTTCATTCCCATTCACACCTATGCCACCGGGAACCCCGGTGATGATGAAAATGTCGAGGCCGTCTTTTTTAGATGTCATGGAAACGTTTAAGGTCAGCGTTCTGCCCTTGCCCACAACCGTGGTCGCACTTATTATGCCGGATTCTTTGACAACCGATTGAATCGTCCAATTTTTAGACATGATAAATTTTGTGGCGTTTTCAACTGCCATTGGCAAAGATACTTTGCCTTTTATAAAATGATTTGTTTTAAATGTATCGGACTATACTTTCGATTTGATTTTTATCGATCATATCTTAAAAAGTAATGTTTTCAAGTTTTAAATTTGATTTATTTATTTTATTATTCCAATTAGTTATCTTCCATCGATCCCAGGGCATGATCCGGAATAAAATCGATTGAGAATTGAATGGTCCGGCAGGTGAGGGGTTCGCAGAGATGGGGCAGATTGTCCGGTCGAAAACCTTGCGGCCGTAATATGCGGCATTGCAGGCTTTTGAATTGGATTTCGAACTTGCCGGCGAAATTTCGGCAACGGCAAACATCCGCAATGGTTTGATCGGTGGTTCTTTTTCTGTCTAAAATCCTCAGAAATATCAAGGGACTTTCTGCCAATCCGCATTGGGATCTGTGTATGGCGGGACGGGAGATATGGCTTGATAGTGCAGAAAAGTCATAGTTTATCAAGTTTTAAATTATCTCCCTTATTTCATTGACAAATATGACCGTTTTCCATAGACTTTTACAAAAGAAGAAATCTTTATCGGTTTATCTGACCTCAACAGTGTCTGTTAATTTTAACCATACAAAAATCCGAAAATTCGTCGCTGAGATCATCGCGGAGAGAGAATCAACGGTTAAGAAGATTAAATAAACTAACGGGGACAACGCTGCTATGTATATCACTCGTTTGAAACTAAAGAATTGGCGTAACTTTCACGAGGCTGAGGTCCATCTTACTCAAACATCTTATCTAATCGGCCCGAACGCCTCCGGGAAATCAAACCTCCTCGACGTTTTTCGGTTCCTTCGCGACGTGTGTAAACCGGCCGGCGGTGGACTTCAGAAAGCCGTAAAAGATCGGGGTGGAATTTCTAAACTCCGTTGTCTTCATGCCCGGCACGATCCGGAAGTAAAGATCGAGGTGTTTTTTAATGAGCGTGTTGATGATCCATCAACTTCATGGCGGTATGTGTTGGGTTTCAAATCGGAAAGTAAAGGCACCCACCGCTTGCTTGTTTCCTGTGAGGAGGTATGGCATGCCAATGCGTGTATCCTGAAACGCCCGGATCCCGACGATAAGAAAGACGATCGTTTGCTCACGGAAACACACTTGGAACAGGCGAGAGCCAGCTCCGAATTCCGTGAGATTGTAGACTATTTCAGTATCATCACCTACCTTCATCTGGTCCCCCAATTACTCAAGTATGGAGACAAGATCGGCGGGAATCGTCTTGAGGACGATCCCTTTGGGCAGGGATTCTTGGAACGGGTAGCCGGCTGCCCAGTAAAGATACGTGACGCGCGTCTTAAGAAAATCAATAAGGTCTTGTCGGCCGCGGTCCCTCAATTTAAAGAATTGCGTTTTATAAAGGATGAAGTGAACGGAAAACCGCATCTAGAAGCCCTTTATGAACATCATCGCCCGCATGCAGGATGGCAGAGGGAAGACCAGTTCTCCGATGGGACACTACGTCTTCTGAGCATTCTCTGGTCGCTCCTCGACGGTAATTCTTTACTTCTTATCGAGGAGCCGGAACTTTCGCTTCATCAAGCTGTGGTGGAAGAGTTGCCGGTTCTCATAGATCGCATTCAACGAACCGGAAAACAGCGTCGGCAGATTATTATTAGTTCCCACAGTGAAGATCTGCTCAGTAACAAAGGGATTGACGCCCGCAGTGTCGTGGTATTAGAACCAAGTCATGAAGGTACGATTTCCCGCAGCGTGGATGATGCAGAAAGAACGGGTCTTAATGCCGGTCTTTCGGTTGCAGAGGTGGTGCTGCCCCAAACACGCCCAAAAAGAATCGAGCAATTGGGGCAGATGAGGCTTTTGTAATGACGGGAATTTTTGTTGCTACAGAGGATGTTTTAAGTGAAGCTATTGCCGATCGCCTTATCAAAGAGGAAAATCAGAGCATGTATGTGGCGGTGCGTCTAGGCCGGAAGGGTAATACCTATCTCAAGAAGGAACTCCGCTCATTTACAAAGATAGCCCGATCTGTTCCTGTTTTACTTTTTACGGATCTTGATCGTATCGAATGCCCATCTATTTTAATCAATGATTGGCGTGGAAGAGTCATTTTCCCCGAGATGATGCTTTTTCGGGTTGTGGTGCGTAAAATCGAAGCTTGGTTACTGGCGGATCGCCAAGGGTTTGCTCAGTTTTCCGGAGTGCCTTTTAATCGAATACCTCAGCACCCGGAATCGCTTAGCGATCCAAAAGAGTCTTTACTCAACCTTGTCCGGCATTATGGCAAGAAGGCCGTTAAAGTCGATATTCTTCCTGAACGAGGATCTACTGCTAAAATAGGGCTTGCCTATAATCAGGCATTATGCGGATTCGTTCAGGGGGCATGGTCACTCGATAGAGCAGCACAGGCAGCCAACAGCCTTGACCGCGCGCGGCGGCGTCTTCATGAATTGCGTCTTACCCTGGCCGATAAAAAATGAAAATAAAATCGATTGAGAATTGGATGGTCCGGTAGGTGAGGGGCTCGCAGAGATGGGGCGGATTATCCGGGTGAAAACCTTGCGGCCGTAATATGCGGCATTGCAGGCTTTTGAATTGGATTTCGAACTTGCCGGCGAACTCCCGGCAAATATCCACAATGGTTTGATCGGGAATGTGGTTCACTCTGCCGTAAATCCCCATAAACATCAAGGCGCCTTCCACCAAACCGCATTGGGTGCCGTATTTTCCGGCGCCGTGCATGGCGAGGGCGGCGTCAATGACCTGTTGCTGCAAAGGTATATTAAATTTTTCCGCCAAAACCTTGAGTGTCGTGGTGGCGCAGTTGAGATCGTCCTGCCGATAATATTTCGAGACGAGTGATTGGATCCATTCTGCGGTATTCGCAACCATGTTCCTATCCTTTCTCTAATCAATTTTTGGAATGAGTGATTCCATTTTGGGTCTATTTTTGGAGTTGGGAAGTCAAAAAAGCGGCTAAAGATGCCTTTCCAGATACAGGGATTCGTCAACCAGGCCGTGGGATTTGTAAAAACGGATGGCGGAAGCGTTGTCGGCCATGACTGAGACGGAAAGTTCGACACAGGTTTTTTTATCCAAGAGTCGGATCAGTTCCTCCATAAGCGCGCCGGCAATGCCTTGTTCGCGGGCGCTCTTTTCCACAATCAATTCCTCGATCAAGCAAGAGTCGGCGGCATGATAAAGATCGGGACGAATGGAATAACTGAGCAGGCCGAGAATGCGTTTATTCATCTCAGCCAGGAGAATACGGTTTTGAGGTGATTGCAGGTAGTTCGCGATATAGGCAGCACAGACGGGGCTGGTTTCCCCGGCTCCGGCGGCATGTTCGCGGACGAGATCTACAATGGCGTCAACATCGGTCGATGTCGACGCTCGAATCTGAATTTTTTTTTTGGTCATAGATATGTCCTTGTTTGGGAAAAGGAGCGGGTGATGGGCGCATGGTTCGCCCCCGAGTTAAGCCGGTCTTCTCGTTTTTGTTGGTAGGGGTTCAAAATTTTGAACCCCTACTATGGCGAAGTCGGCAGATCCCTATTGTTTAAAGAATTCCAAATCGCCGTAAAGATTAAAATCATTCCCGGTATCTGGATCAAATGAAAAAGGCCGTTGTGATCGAATGTCCAGATCAGGCGCCACTGAAAAGGTCCTAAGGCCTGGACAGCGGCCGCGCCTATGGTCACGATAATGCCCGCAATCATCCAAAGGGCTCTTTTTTCCCGGTCGCGGATAAAGAGATAGATGAAAATTCCCAAGGAAGCGAGCATCCCAAGACCTTCATAGATGATAAAGAGCAAAAACGAATCGGGTATGGCCGTAAAGAGATAAACCACAAAGGCCAACAACGCAAACCAGGGAAGTATTTTTTGCGACAGGTTTCGGCCGCCCAGTTCGTGAACGGCACCGATCAGGAAAAAAACGATCACACCGGCCAGACTAAAGTAAAGAGGGTACCAAAGTATATAATTCGAGGTTTTGTTCATCGCGAACCCATGGGCTATGGCTCCCAAAATGGAGGCTCCGGCCAAAAAGGCGTACATGCTCATCCAGTATTTTTGTTTTAAGCTATCAGCGATTTTTAATCGGTGCAAGGCCAGGAACATTCCTAAGGCAAGCAGGCCGAGCAGCAGGTCGGTAGCGGCGGTTGTTTGTTCGAAGACGATTGGATTGAATTTAAACATAACCTTGAGAATACAATAAATCGATCAGCATTGCAAATACTAATCCGCGTCATCTCGAAAGAATTTCAGCGTGCCCGTTGAGAAAGCCATCCGTTCGGCCAGGCGGCAAGCCGGGCCGGGATCGAGGTTGCGGTCGGGGGTCATGATTCCGGTCGATAAAAATTATTTATTTGCCTTGTCATTCGGTCTCATTTATAATTCGATCCGTTATTTTTTAATTTTATGCGTTCCGTCGCATTTAAGGGAGAATCATCGCATGAGATCTATCAAATTTATATTTATGACCGCACTATTCATTTATTCTGCCGCCCTTGTATCCGCCCAGGAGAATCCGATTAAAATCAAATTTGTGGGGGACATCGTCGCTTATTCCGATTTCCCGAAAGATGCTTTCCCGATCCCCTCGAAAATCGCGGATTTATTGGATCCGGTGACTGCTTTACTTCAGGACAAAGATTTATTGATAGGGAATTTGGAAGGACCGATAACCTCCAGCCGGAATCTGATGAAAATATTGGCTCCCGGACGCAATACTTTCGCTTTTCGATTTCCCCCGGACGGTACGCCATTTTTATTGAAGAAGAACGGTTTTGATATCATGCATATCGCAAACAACCATATGAGGGATTTTGGAGAGAGCGGTTTTCAAGATACCATCGCTTATCTCGCAAAGTACGGCATTGATCATACCGGTGTTAAAAATCAAATAACCTATAAAACAATCGGTCAAACCCGGATTGCCGTTATCGGTTTTTTTTATAGCGAAGGTATGTTTAACGATTTACACAATCAGACGGAGACGGAACAACTTCTTAAAAAGGCACGCGCTGAGGCGGATATTCTTGTTGTTACGGCGCATGCCGGCGCGGAAGGTCTCAATGCCAAATATGTTAAGAATCAAGAGGAAATATTTTATGGCGAGAGAAGAGGCAATCTCGTGCTGTTTGCGCATCATCTGATCGACCATGGAGCCGATGCCGTCGTCATGTCGGGGCCGCATGTTTTAAGGGGCATGGAGCTGTATCGGGACAAAACGATCGCCTATTCGTTGGGGAATTTTATGGGTTATGGGGGGGCTTTGTCGATTAAAAGCGAACTGAAATATTCGGTTATTCTTGAGCTCGTTTTTAACGCCAGCGGACAACAGATGGGCGGTAAGATCATACCCCTTATCATCGGCCCTAACGGCATTCCGACGCTTGATGCAGAGAAGAACAGCATTTCATTCATCCGGGATCTTTCCCGGCATGATTTCAAAAACACCGCGGTGGATATGGATGATGACGGAAATTTTGTTCTGAATGGAACGCTGCCGTGATCGTTCCGGGGAAGGGTGCGGGATATTCTGCGTTATGGAGAAACACTCAACCCGGATGAACCGGAACCCCTCCCTTCATCCCTCCCGCAAAGGGTTGATCTTTACCCATAAGTCAACCACTAGACACAGGGGGTAATTAAATCTTTTTTTACCGCAGACTTTAGACAGACCAAGAAGGATGAGATTTTATATCTATTCGTCCCGCGACTGCGGAACGAATAACAATCAGCTCCTTCGGCAGGCTCAGGACGGAGTCTGCGAGGCTTGTTCGGTTTTTTTGCACAGTCCGCTTATAATAATCAATGCCTCATAATTTTGTTTGTGGCTATCTGTCACGCGCTGCGCGGAATCGGAGGTTAAATAACCTGCTTTCTTTTATTCTCTCTGTGTTCCCCGTGTAACAACTTTTGCGATTCATAAAAGTTGTGAACCCTCTCATCAAGGGTTGAGAGACTAATTTATTAAATTTTCATGTAATTTTAAAAGGTCGATCTTTATGACCCCTGTGTCCGGCAAAAGTTATAGGGCATGTGCAGCGCAAGGGGAGGGAAAAGAACCGAGCATCAGGTCCCCTTTGATGGGTTCAAAAAAAAGAGGGGGACTTCTTCCGATTTTTTCAAGAAAAACAGCAAAGCCGTTGGGCATTCTTCGGCTAAACCAGCATTAAAACGAGTAGGACATCAAAACAAGGAGAACAGTATCCATGGGTTCTCTCCTTTGAAAAGGAGAGACAGAGAGGATTTAAAATGCTTGTAATATGACCTTAAGCTCAAAACCTATGTCACGTTTGTTATGAGCTATTAGGTCTAAATTTAATAAAATGACGTGAAAGGCGGCATCTCGTTTTCCGGGAGGTAACGAGTTTTGATTTTATTTTCGTTTTAAAACGTTTTTTAAATACTTGCCGGTATAACTTTCATCACATTTGACAATCTGCTCGGGTGAACCGACGGCGATGACGCGGCCGCCGGCATGACCGCCTTCGGGCCCCAGGTCAATGACCCAATCCGCGGTTTTAATCACATCCAGATTGTGCTCGATGATGACGACGGTATTGCCGGCGTCGGTCAGGCGTTGCAGGACATGCAGCAGTTTTTTGATGTCGTCGAAATGGAGCCCGGTGGTCGGTTCGTCCAGGATATAAAGGGTGCGGCCGGTGTCGCGTTTGGAGAGCTCGCGCGAGAGTTTGATGCGCTGGGCTTCGCCGCCCGAAAGGGTCGTGGCGGGCTGGCCGAGTTTGAGATAGGAGAGGCCGACCTGCATTAGGGTTTCCAGAATAGCTTTGATGTTACGGTGGTTTTCGAACAACGCATAGGCTTCGGCCACGGAAAGATTCAGAATATCGGCGATGGAGTGGCCTTTATACAGAATTTCAAGGGTGGCCGGGTTGAAGCGTTTCCCTTTGCATTGCTCGCAAGGCACATAAACATCGGCCAGGAAGTGCATTTCCACCCGGATATAGCCGTCGCCCTGGCAGGCTTCGCAGCGGCCGCCCTTGACGTTGAAGCTGAACCGCCCTTTTTTGTAACCGCGGCCGCGCGATTCGGGCAGGAGGGCGAACAGATCACGAATGGGATCGAAGAGCTTGGTATAGGTGGCCGGATTGCTGCGCGGCGTGCGGCCGATGGCGCGTTGATCGATATTGATGACTTTGTCGAGATGCTCCAGTCCCCGGATGGTTTCATGTTTGCCGACCGACAGGGAGGAGTCGTGCAACTTGCGGGCCAGGGCCGGGTAGAGGATCTGGTTGATCAGGGTGGATTTGCCGGCGCCGGAAACGCCGGTCACGGCCACCAGCAGTCCCAGCGGAATGGGAACATTGATTTCAGCCAGATTGTTTTCGGCGGCCTTGACGATCGTCACCCATTTGTCGCCCGCGCTTTTGGGCGAACGGCGTTGGGGCGGGATTTCGATCCGCTCTTTATTGTTCAGGTAACGGCCGGTAAGGGAGAACTTATTTTTCCGGATCTGAGCGGGTGTTCCGGCGGCCACGATTTGGCCGCCCAAGTGCCCGGCGCCCGGGCCCATGTCCACCACCCAGTCGGCGGTTTCAATAGTCTCCTGATCGTGTTCCACCACGATCAAAGTGTTGCCGATATCCCGCAGGTGACAGAGGCTTTGCAGAAGTTTGCGGTTGTCTTTTTGGTGCAGACCGATGGAGGGTTCGTCCAGAATATACAACACACCGGTCAGTTCCGAGCCGATCTGCGAAGCCAGGCGGATGCGTTGGGATTCGCCGCCGGAAAGACTCGGGCCTTTGCGGTCCAGGGAAAGATAATTCAAGCCGACATTGATCAGAAAACGCAGACGACTGATGATCTCCTTCAGGAGTTCGCCGGCGATCATTGCTTTGCTTCCGGTCCATTGCAGGGAGGTCAGGAAATCATGGGTTTCTCCGATGGTCATGGAAGTGATATCGATGATGGATTTGCCTTCCACGCGCACATGCAGAACTTCCGGCTTTAAACGCAAGCCGTCGCAGGCCGGGCAAAGGTTGGCGGATAAAAACTTGGCATAATAATTTTTGGCCGCTTCGGAGCGGGTCTGCAGGTAACGGCGCATCATGGCGTTCAAGAGGCCTTCATGCTCGGTGGTGACCGCTCCTTGAATGCTTTCCGAGTTCCAGTTGACCGTCAGCTTGCGGCCGTTGGAACCGTAGAGGATCAGGTCGCGTTGTTTTTTGGGTAGATTTTTCCAGGGGGTGTCGTAATCCAGACCCCACTGTTTTTCCATGGCCTTGAGTTTATTCAGGCCCCAGGAGTTTTCGCGCACCTCGGCGAACATAAAATAGTTGCGCCAGGGGGTAACGGCGCCCGCGCGGATCGTGAGGTCCCGGTCCGGTACGACTTTGCTTTCATCCATGGCGAGCACCGTGCCCAGGCCGTTGCATTCCGGGCACATGCCTTTGGGGGCGTTGAAAGAGAAAAGCGGCGGGTCGAGCTCCGGGTAGGCGATCCGGCAGCAGGAGCGCGCTTCGCTCATGCGCAAATCTTCACGGTCCAGGATATGCACCACCAATTGGCCTTTGCCCAATTTGAGGGCGGTTTCGACCGAGTCGGTCAGGCGCTTGCGGAAAGCGGGTGTCGGGCCGATGACCAAGCGGTCCACCACCACCTCAATATTGTGTTTCTTGTGTTTGGCCAGGGTCTGGATATCGGTCAGCTCACGCACCACGCCGTCGATACGTACGCGCACAAAACCTTCGCGTTTAAGTTCGTCGAAGAGCTCCTTGTGTTCGCCTTTGCGGTTCTCGATCAGGGGCGACAAGAGTAGAATTTTGGTCGTTACGGGCAGGGCCAGGATTTGCTCCACCATGCCGGCGGCGTCGCCCCGGCCGACTTTTTTTCCGCATTTATAGCAATATTGCACGCCCACGCGGGCGAACAACACGCGCAGGTAATCGTATATTTCAGTGATGGTGCCGACCGTTGAGCGCGGGTTTTTGGAGGCCGATTTTTGTTCGATCGAGATGGTGGGCGCCAAACCGCGGATGGTGTCGTATTTGGGTTTTTCCATCTGGCCCAGAAATTGGCGGGCATAGGCGGAAAGGGATTCGGTGTAACGGCGCTGGCCTTCAGCAAAGATGGTGTCAAACGCCAAACTGGACTTGCCGGAACCGGAAACGCCGGTGATGACGTTCAATTTTTTTTTGGGCAGCTCCACATCAATACGCTTGAGGTTGTGTTCGCGGGCGCCTTTGACGATCAGGCGGTCCAGTTCCTTGGCGCGTGTTGAGCTGTTTTTTAACGGAGATGACTTGGCTTTATTATTCATGTAGCTAATCCTGTAAGAGAAAGTATATTCAGGGTTTCATTTAAACGGGGATGACAAGATTTTTGCAACCTTGCCATCCCCTTCAGGCGAAAACACCGCCAAGGAGGTAATTTTTATTTAGCACTTCCGGATCAATCCGATCATTTTCCCGGCGATCCAGGTCGGTTGCCCCGGCGGGATAACGATATCGGCATAAGCCGGGTTTTCAGCCCGGAGAATGATTTTATCTTCCTCGATTATAAAACGTTTAAGGGTTGCTTCTTCTTCGATAATCGCCACTACCACATCACCGGGATGGGCTTGGGACTGGCGACGGACTACGACATAGTCGCCGTCTAAAACGCCTATGCCCTGCATGCTGTCGCCTTTGACCCGCAGGGTAAAAAGATCCGGCTCCTTAAAAAGAGAGGGGTCGAGTGCAAGATAATCAATGATATTTTCATCGGCCAAAATGGGCAAGCCGGCTGCCACGCTGCCGATCAGGGGAACCGAAAAAGGGATATTTTTACGAAGATCGGCGTCAACACAAATCGTGATGCCGCGGGCTTTACCGGGATGGAGGCGGAGATAACCTTTTTGGCAAATCAAACGCAAGTGTTGTTGCACGGTATGGAGACTTTTTAAGCCAAGATGGCGAGCCATTTCACGCAAAGAGGGCGGAGCGCCATGTTCCTTTTGAAACGCGCAGATAAAATCAAATACCTGCTTTTGTTTAGGGGTTAAGGTTCCCGGTTTCATGCTCCATGTGTATAGTACATTTGTGCCCTATGCAATAAAAAAATCGCCCTGGGATGGGCGATTTTTTTGAATTCATGTTTTTCGATCCAGGATCGAAAAACATCTAAACTTTCAATTCCAGATTCAGCAAAGCGCCTCTTTCAAAGCCGCTACCGGCGAAAAACTTTAATAATTCCAACTCACGCCAATTCACAAAGGTATTGATATGAGTAATCCCTCTGTTTTTTAAAAGGTTGATCAATTCGGTCATCAGCATTTTGGCGATCCCTTTTTCTTGAAATTCAGGGTGTATTCCGATCGTATCGATCCAACCGACATTGTCTGGAACCCGGTATTCCCAGGCGCTGGCATCCCCGATAATAAAGCCGACCACTTTTCCGTCCAATTCAGCCACCAGAAAATACATGGAAGGTCGCTTTTCAAGCTGGGCAAGCTTGGCTTCCCAGACTTCCGGCCTTTTGCGTTTCAGGAGTTTCGCATCGATCTCAATAATGCTGGGGAGATCTTTATGGGTCATGGATCTGATCACAGGTACTGAGGTTTTATCGTTCATTTTATTCCTCCTTATTTAGAGCATTAGGGGCAGAACCCCCCCGTTTTCATCGCTTATATATTTAAAAACTCATTTAAAAAATGGGGTGAAAAGTAATCGTGAGGTCATTCATACCATACCGGAAAAGGGCCTGTCAAAAGCAATATCTTGAAAAATGAAGCTTTTTTTAATGTAACTATCTGATTTTATTTATGATAGCAGGTTTACCATCTTATCAAGGCGCTGCCCCAGGTTAACCCGCCGCCAAATACAGGCAAACAAACCAGGTCGCCGCTTTTAATGCTCTGGTCCCGCACAGCCTCGTCAAAAGCAATAGCGCAGGAGGCCGAGGAGATATTGCCGTATTTATGCATGGTTAGGTAAAATTTTTCCAAAGAAACCTGGAGGGTTTTAGCCACGGATTGGAACATGCGCAGATTGGCTTGGTGCGGAATAAACCAATCGATTTCTTTTATCGCGACCTGGTTGAAATCAGCCGCTTCTTTTATGGAATCGATAAAATGGCGCACCGCAACCCGAAAACTGATATTGGCCTCGATCATATTTAAATAGTGCAAACCTTTATCCACGCTTTCATGAGAGATGGGCGTGGTTTTTGATCCGCCGCCCGGCATAAGCAGGTCTCGGCCGTTGATGCCGTCGGTATGGATATGCGTGGAGAGCAATTGATGTCCGCGGTTGCCGGTGCCGAGCACGGCGGCGCCGGCGCCGTCGCCCCAGAGGATACAGGTGGTACGGTCTTTCCAATTCAGCGTGCGGGTCATGACTTCCGCGCCCACCACCAGGGCATTTTTACTATAACCGATCTGAAGATATTGGGAGGCCACATTGAGCCCGAAAATGAAACCGGAACAGGCCGCGGTCACATCGAAAGTATAGGCCTGGGGTGCATCCAACTTGGCTTGCAGCCAGTTGGCGGCAGCCGGGCAGCAGGTGTCGGGCGTGATGGTTCCGATAATGATCAGATCCAAATCCTTGGCAGTTAAACCGGCCATTTCCAGGGCTTTTTTGGAAGCTTCCAGGGCCAGGTCGGACGTAGCGACATCCGGATCAGCCATACGGCGTTCGCGGATTCCGGTGCGTTGTACGATCCATTCATCAGTCGTATCAAGCCCCATATTTTGAATATCAAGATTTGTAATCCTTTTGGGAGGAAGGTAAGACCCGGTCCCCAAAATGCGGATGGATTTGGCCATGATCAATAACCTCGTTTAGGCGCGGCAGCCTGATTATCGGTTCAATCGAATGAAAAACTACAAGTCCTATAGTCAATATCAGCAGGTCTAACAGGTTCAATATAAAGGCGCCCGGATGAGCAACGCTTTAAGCATCATAGTAAAACTATTTGATCTTATTGGATCATTAGCATGGAAGCCAAATGAATGTCAATATACTCCGGGCTTGGTGAACGGAAAGCTTTTTGGGAATGGGCGCTGAAAAAAGTCGGGATCCTTTTCGATCTCAACCCGTATGAGACTCCCTTGGTTCATTCCTGATGATTTGCGAAGAAGGCTCCGAGACCGCGAGCCAGCTCAGGAGCGAACCGGCGATGATCAGGCCGCAACCGATCCAGAGGACCGCGGAAGGCCTGATGTTGAGATAAAAGCAACTGAACAGAGTGGAAAGAAAGGGTGTGAAGTAGGAGCAGGCAGCCACGAAAACCAGATCGCCCTTGCGCATGGCGCTATCCCATAGAATATAAGCAATCATGGTGGCTAAGCCCACGAATAGGGATTCGAGTGCGGCGCGCAAAGTCCAGACGCCCGGAGCCGGGCTCCAGAATGCAATCAGAAGCAGGACTATGCCGGTGGCCGGAATAAAAAGAAGGGCCCCGTTTTCGCCTTGGGGGGTCGACCAGCGCCGGGCCAGGTTGGAGTAGAGCCCCCAGGAAAGAGCGGCGATCAAGGCCAGTAGATAGGCCAACGGGTTACCCGGGATATTACGGGTAAACGAGGAAACGGAAACCTGGGTGCCCTGGGTCATGGCGAGCATCACGCCCAAGAGGGCCAAAAAAGTCCCGGGCCAGAGCAGCCATGATCCTTTTTTGCGGAGTAGAAAAAGCGAAAAAAGGATCGTGCAGCACGGCCAGAGGTAGTTGATCAGGCCGATTTCCAGGGCCTGGTAACGATCTCGGCTAAGACCGATGGCAATATAGAGCGCCAGCATATAAAGAATAAAAAGCCCGCCGCAACCGTATAGATAAGGGGCCGGAAATGAACGCAGCCGGGCCCGGATATGGTTTTGGCGGAAAAACCAGGTCAAGCAGAAGAAACCGCTGATGCTGAAAATGGCGGCCCCGCCGCGCAGGGCGCCGACTTGTTCGCTCAAACTGCGGGGAAAGGCAATGGTCGTGCTCCAGATCAGGATGGCGCAGAGGCCGTAGAGGGTTTCGCGGGTTAAACGGAATTTTCGCATTATCATTTCACCGCAAAGGCGCAGAGAGCGCAGAGGAATTTTTGACATCTCGTCGAAAATTTTTTTTTAAGTGCGTGCGTCGTCCGGGACGCTACCCAAAAGACGATGTCCAAAAAGGGCAATAAAATTTTGCACCAAGACGCCAAAGTTAAGATAAAAAATAATATTTTCTTGGGATTTTCTCGGCGTCTTGCGTTTTGGCGCAAAAAAATGTTTTGGGTTGATCGACAACAAATTGTTGATATCTTAAGGCTTAGCGCCTAAAAACCGTTATATTGAGAGACTGGAGAAAACAAGTAAGCTCTCTTTAAATATTGCGGCCGATCTCTTTTCTTCTTTAAGAAATAATAACTCTCCGCGCTCTCTGCGCCTTTGCGGTGAATTCCTTATCTTCCGCCCAGAATGGTGCCCAGGATGCCGCGGATCAATTGCCGGCCGATTTGCGAGCCGATGCTCGAGGCGGCGCTGCGCGCCATGGAGCCCACGATTTTTTCGGGCATGCTTTGCGGTTGGCGCGAATAAGAAGTGCGCCGCGTGCCGCCGTAGGAGTAATAGCGTTCCGGCGCAGGGGTCTCGTAAGGCGGCGGTACCGGCCGGTTATGGGTCGGCGCGGGGATGGACGGCGGAGCGGTTCTTTGCGGGACCTGGCGTTCGGCGGCCCGTTTGTTCAGGATTTCATAGGCCGATTCGCGGTTGATTTCTTTTTCATAATGTCCGTATAGGATCGATTTTTTAATGCTCTCGTCACGTTCAGCCGGGCTGAGTTGCTGGAACCGGCTTTGGGGCGGGTAAATCCAGACGCGTTCCACGGGCGTGGGCACGCCTTTTTCATCCAGCACCGACACCAGCGCTTCACCCACGCCCAGTTCGGTGATGGCGCTTTCCACTTGAAATTTGGGATTGGGTCTGAAGGTTTGGGCCGCGGTTTTAACCGCTTTCTGATCTTTGGGCGTAAAAGCCCGCAGAGCATGCTGCACGCGGTTGCCGAGCTGGCCCAGCACGGTTTCGGGCAGGTCCAGGGGGTTCTGGGTCACGAAATAGATGCCTACGCCCTTGGAACGGATCAGGCGCACGAGCTGTTCGATTTTATCAGTCAGAATTTTGGGTGCGTCATTGAAGAGCAAATGGGCTTCGTCAAAAAAGAAGACCATTTTTGGTTTTTCCAGGTCGCCGACTTCGGGCAGATTTTCGAACCATTCGGAAAGAAGCCAGAGCAGGAAGACGGCGTAGAGCTGGGGTGTTTGCATTAGTTTGTCGGCCGCCAGGATGTTGATCACGCCTTTGCCGTCCGCTCCGGTTTGCATGAAGTCTTCCAGATTCAGAGCCGGTTCGCCGAAAAAGATCTCGCCGCCCTGTTCTTCCAGAAGCAATAGATTGCGTTGAATGCTGCCGATGCTGGCGGTTGACATATTGCCGTATTCGGTTTTAAATTCAGACGCGTTGTCGCCGATGTGCTTGACCATGGCGCGCAGATCTTCAAGATCCAGGAGCAGGAGGCCGCTGTCGTCGGCGATTTTAAAAACCAGGTTGAGCACGCCGGACTGGGTCTCGTTGAGGTTCAAGACGCGGCTCAGGAGCAGGGGACCCATTTCGGAAATAGTGGAACGGGCCGGGTGGCCTTGTTGGCCGAACACATCCCAAAAAAAGACCGGGAAAGCATCGGGCGTGAATTGCGTCAATCCGAGCTGGTTGATGCGTTCGGTCAGTTTGGGGGCGAGCTCGCCCTTTTGAGCCAGACCGGAAAGGTCGCCTTTGATGTCGGCCATAAAGACCGGCACGCCCAAGTTGCTGAAACCTTCAGCTAAAACCCGCAGGGTGGTGGTTTTGCCGGTGCCGGTGGCGCCGGCGATCAAGCCGTGGCGGTTGGCCATTTGCGGTAAAATCGAAAGAGGGATGTCGCTTTTTCCAATGGGTATCATAATGTTATCCTTGAATTTATGGTGTTTTTTTATATCCGGTCTAATCGGAAGGCTTGTGATATCATAAATCAGGGGGAACGTCAACGCTCGGTTTGCGGTTGGGTTGACGGGTTAAGTCGAAAGACCAGCGAATATCTCAAAAGGTTATTTTAAGAAGGAGAATGAGTTCATTTGCGGCATTTTAATTAGAAGCCATCTCAAAAAAATCGAAAAATTAATTTGATCACATTGGAAACCCAGCGAAATCCTTTCTTTTATTGTTTGAATCGGATTGTTGAGATATCGTATCGTTGCATCATCTGTTTTGAGATATCCTGCAGTAATCGCAGAAAAAGGAATTGAAGCGGATCGGCTTAAGCATGGATTTTTGGGGAACAATAAAAAAAGGAGGTCATCAACCGCGAGTGCTTACGCAGTTCATAGCCTCCAGGCTTTTAAACGATAATTATTTGATGCTTCGTTACATTGTTGTTCGCCCTGTTTTAATATGCCTGATAGCGATCATCACAAAAAAGACTGCAAAGAGCAGAGGAACCACGGGGAAACCATTTATTGAGGCGTTGATAAAACAACCGCCACCGCCTCCGCCGCCTCTTCCACCCGATCCGGTAGCGGCGGGTTCCGGCAGCGTCGTTGTTGAAATAACGCCGTGTTGTTCCAGTCGGAACCATTATTGCTCCCGGTTGCGCCTTTTCGTAAACAATATTGTTCCGCGGCAGATATCTGCAAAACCGTAATGCTGACCATTATCATAACCATAATTACTTTTTCCATGCTTTCATCCTTGTCTTGGCATTATCTGTTCCTTCCCTAAATCAGCGAACAGCCACGGTCTTTCCCTTTGTGTTCTTGTTTGTGTTTCGATCTATTGTATAATGGATGTAACCCCCGCTGGTAACTTTGCGGCTTGGATTTGCAGGGCTGCCATCCAACCGATGCTCAACACGCTTAAGAAAAACAACCCAATTGATCTGAATCGTGACATAGCGTTGCTCCTTTATCGAAATAGGCGCTTAATTATTTTTTTAAAGCATGCACAAGTTTTAGACCCTGGTTCCGGGTTTTTGCGCAATCCGGGCCCTGACAATCAAACGGCGTCTGGTTTACTTCTTTTTAAGGTTATTCAGAAAATAGTCGACCCGATGACTTTGCTCCAATTCATCCCAGTCAATGGCCAGGGCCTGAAAAGAGGCGATTTTACGCGGATCAAGAATCGGTAAGGGCTCCGGGTCGAAAGGGCAGAATTCGGGCGTTAACGGTTTTATTGTAGGATTTTTGGGGGCCTGCTTTTTTGCTTGCATCGGCGATCTCTTTTTTATTATAGAGTTATTAATTTAAATCGTTCGGTAAGACATGCGAAATTTTTATTTAACCATATCAATAAGTTGTCGTTTTACCCGTGAGGAATCATTCCTGCGCCCGGGTTGTAATGGTAGATAGATACGATATTGATATCCAGTAAAATATGTGTTACGAATACCTTTTTTTCCAATTGGAAAGGCGATTGGAGATTTCATGGAATATTTGTCTTTAGAAGAAATTCAGGAGCGAAAAGAAGCGGTGACGCGCGGACTGGAGTATCTTTTGGGCCTCAAAGCCTTGACCGGCAAGCCCGGGGCCCGGCAATGGCAATTTTTTAGAGCCTGTCTAACTCGGCTTTTGGAGCCGGCGCGAAAAACGGATTATGACGATTGCGCCGCTGTCACGGCCGCGCAGTATAAATTTGAAGTGGAGGACAGTTTGCGCCGGTTTTACTTGCGGCCCGGAATGCCGGTGCCGTATGTGTTTGCGTTGATCCATAAGTCCAAGCTGCCGGAATACGGTTTTTTTGCCGGAGAAGATTATCCCGATGTGTGCGGCTATTGCCTCCTGATCCGCGATTTTTCGGAAAACGACCGATCGGAACATGCGCTCCGCGAGACCGACCCCCGCATCCTGAGACCCTATTTAGAGAAAGTGGTGGCCGCGGCCATGGAAGCGGAGTACCAGTCTTATACGGCCTTGCCGGACATCGCCATGGAGTCTTTGCAAAAATGGTTCTGTCCCGATGGGCCGGCCCTGAAAGAGGTTTTGCGCGTTTTATATCAATATCATAAGAAGAAGTGGGTGCTGACCAATCCGCTTAATCCGTCGACCAAGCGGCTTTTGAACGTCAAGGTCCGGAAAATAGAAGCGGAAGAGGCGGTGGTGGCGACCACCGAGTATTGGTATCTGCTGTGGTGGGACCCGAAGCAGAGAATTTATGCCTACCCGTACCGGGAGACCAACCATCAAATTTATATTTTGCACAAAACCGGGCCGGAGGAGTGGCAAGTTTTTGACAATCTCAAGCCGCCGCCGCGGGCCACCGCGCCGCATCGCCGGAAAAATAAGTAGGAAAAGGTTCTTTAACCGCCGACCATCGCGGATAAACCCGGATGCTGGGTTCGCCTCATTATGCGATCCGCCCGGCAGGATCCAAGAATATTCAGGTGTTTGCGGTTATTCCTTCTTTGCCAAGGACCGGAACCTCGACAGGATCAGTCCTGCCGGCAACAGCAGCAGACACATAACCCATGACCCGGAAGCCGATGCGATCACAAAACAACCGCCACCACCTCCGCCGCCATCGGCACTCGGGGTTGTGCTGTTGGCGCTAGCGGTAAAATTTTGATTTTGAAGATTGGCAATAACATTAACATGTGTTTGGCTTACCGGGCTGAAAGAATAGCCGCTTAGGCTGGGACGCACCGTCACGGTCGAACCTCGGGCGACAGTAGCCGTATAATCGCCGGAGGGATTGGTGGTCACGGTACCGGAAAAACCGTTCATGGTCACGCCCGGCAGGCCGGCGCCGTTGCGGGTCACACGACCGGAAATCTCATAGTTTGTGCTTGCTGTGGCCGTGTAATTTTGAGTTTGATTAGCGGTAACGTGGGAGTGAGTATAACTGGCCGGGATGAAGCTGTAATTGACCAATGAAGGCGTGACGATGTGGGATGAGTCATGATTAACCGTGGCTGAGTATTGACCGGAAGCATTGGTTCTGGGACTGCCGGGTAAACCGTTCATGGTCACGTTGGATACGCCTGAGACACCAGCCGTCACGGTACCGGAAATGGTGTACGTGTTGATCGCGAAATTGGCGGTAACGGTCATGTTCGCGGTTACATTGCTGATAGTCATAGGATTGGTCGTGCCGCTGAGGCTGCCGGTCCAGCCCGTGAAATGATAGCCGGTGTTGGGCGTGGCGGTGACGGTGAAGCTGCCGCCGAAATTCACCGAGTTGTTCCCGTTTTTATCCGTGCTGCCGCCG